>CAMOHN010000130.1 GCA_946615455.1 uncultured Bacteroidales bacterium | reverse complement strand
GAGTGTGTAACGCACATCGCCGCTGTCCATATTGCCATAGACGGCACGGGTAGGGCGGAACTCGCGCAGTTTTTGCAACAGCACTGCCGAACCGATATCACCTGCATGCCAAATCTCGTCACACTCGGCAAAGTGTGTAAAAACACGGTCGTCCAAATAGCCGTGCGTGTCGGAGAGAACACCAATGCGGGTCATGTCGGTTCAGTCTTTAAGTGAAAGTCCTATTAAGGTCAGCAGCACGCATACCCCACCGAACGAAACAAAAAATACGACATCGCCCAGGTCGATGACTCCGCGAGAGAGGCTCTTGTAGTGGTCTTGCAGCGTCAGCCAATAGAGTCCGAAGCAGGCAACTGCGCCGGTGATGAAATTGACAATCTGGTTGTTGCTCCATACGGACGCAAACAGCCCTATGGCAGTGAATGTGCCGCTGAGTAGCAGCAACCCTGCCATGCTGCCGGCAAAGGCTCCGCCATCAACATTGCCAATAGGCTCGGCAATGTGATAGAGGACGATATAGTGCACCACGCAAGGCAGTATGCTCACGCCCGTCAGTGTCCATGCAGCCATAAACTTGCCGGTCACTAAACGCACCAATGGGATGCGTTTGGAACGGAGCAAGTCCCACATGCCCGACTGTCGCTCATCGCTGAATAAACGCATGGTCAGGGCAGGACAGAGCAACATGAGCAACCAGGGGGATAACTCAAATAAGGCACCGGCCTCGGCATAGCCCGTATCAAAGATGTTCCAATCACCGGGAATGACCCACAGGAACAAACTGATAGCCAATAAGTACACCCCGATAACCACATAGGCTATCGGGGTTGAGAAATAGTATGTCAGCTCTTTGCGATACATACCCAAACGGATAAACGCGTTAATCCTCCGACATGAACATGGGATCCCACATAGGCAGGCGGATAGGCTTTTGATTGAGTTTGGCTTTCAGACGCTCGGGCACATACTTACTCAATGCCACAAGGCGGAACATATACTCATGAAACCATTGGTCGGTCATGATGAGATGTCCTTGGTAGCCGGACTTCTCGCCCCAGCTGTTCTCCACCATCCACTTGACGGGCTTGTCGCCTTGCATATCGACAGCCACCAGTGCCATGGCGTGTGTGCTGCCGCTGGCGCGGGTTAGTACACGCTGTCTCTTGTCCATAGGGAAATCCAAACCCAGCAGTGAGCCGTAGTCATAGTTATCCATGGACAGATAGCCGCGTTCGCTGTCCAACTCCTTGCCCACATCGCAGCCGATGTACATGGCAACGCTGTCTTTGAGCGAGGCGATAGCCACTTCCTGCATGTCCTCAATGGGTACATTCAGATAGCACCAGTTGTCACCTTCGTAGGTGTGGCGGTCCATATCCACTTCGTACATCTTGTAGTACTCGCGTGACGGGTCGTTCATGAGCATGACATAGTCGTGGGTCAGTTCGGACGAGGTGTATTTGTCGGCAAACGAACGGGGCGTATAATCCTCGGTGCTGACGATGGAGTCCTGTTTGTTTCGCTCGGTCCATGTGAAGTTTTGCGGCGGTGTACCCAGTGTGAGGCAGAGCAGACGGTAGATGACTTGCAGTTGCTCTTCCTTGCGGTGTTGCAGTTGCTTGGCAGAGCCTCTCATCTGACGCAGTTCCAGACCAAACTCACGCAGTTTAAGCACCAGAATCTGGTGCATGCGACCGGTGTTGTTGGCGTTATAGGTCTCGTGCATTACCTCTTTGGGAACCAGTCCGTATTTGTTAACCAGATTGGCAACGCCTGTGAAAGTGCCGCCATCGCTGACCGGTGAAGAGAAGAGTGTCTCCACCTTGCGGTCGTCCATAGGTAACGAACGGGTGTCAATGACTGTCTGAAGGAACATGTTGCTCTTCTCCAACTGGTCATAGAAGAACAAGTAGCCTTGTGAGAACTGCACAGCTGGCATGTCGGGATGCTGCTTGTGCATATCAGCACGCAAGATATTCAGTCCGCAGAACAGCCAACAACGACCTGACTGCTTTTGGTCGGTGATGCCCACTTGGGGTACACGGTAGGTGAAGTGTGTGTCAAAAACGCCATCTAAAGCCTCTTGGTTGAAGACCAAGGTGCGCATATCCACTTTGCCGACGGCATTGCGGATGGCACGGTCTTGTGCCGTGGGTTGGTAACCGGATTGCAGACGCTGCATCAACTCGGGCGTAATCTCTTGTGCCATGGCAGTCAGTGACAGACACAGCGCACCGACAACAGATAAACGACGAAGTGCTTTCATAGAGCAATATGTTTTTGTTTTAACTTTGTTGATCCTTTTCCACGGGTGTCTTGGGGAACATGAACCAGAAGAGAATGGCGACTGCCAATGCAAAGGCTGCAAATATATACCACGACGCTTGCCAGCCTCCCCACATCTTGCCTGCTGCCTCTTGGATGGCAAGCAGTTGGTCTGCCGGTATGGCACTCCAATCAATCAGCCCTTGTGCGTCACGAACAATACCCAAGGCGGCTTCATTGGTGCGGTCGATTGAGTGTACATAGTGGTTCACAATGGCTTGGGCGGACAAGGTGCCGATGGTGGCGCCCAGACCGTTGGTCATCATCATGAACAGACCTTGCGCCGACGAACGCCGT
>CAMOHN010000129.1 GCA_946615455.1 uncultured Bacteroidales bacterium | reverse complement strand
GGCGGCGATATGCGCTACGGGCTTGATCCGAAGGCAAAGTTCATCATCGCCCGTGCTGCCTACAAGGGCATGCTCCGTTTCCTGCACGAACAAGACGGCACACCCTTTGTCGTGCAGCCCTTGCCCGTCCGAGCAATGGGTATTCAGCGCATAACGGGAACAGACTCGGTGCGCATTGTGTGGCAAGCACGCCATGACAGCCTTGAACCAACAGCCGCTCCAACCTATTTTGTACTCTACACTCGCAGAGAAAATAGCGATTGGGATAATGGACAACGCCTCATCAACTCGTCCTGCACCTTGCTCTTACCGCGCGGCAAGCGCTACGACTTTCGTGTCCGTGCCGGCAATGCGGGCGGAGTGAGTTTGCCCGGTGAGACATTGTCCGCCTATATCGCACCGGATGACAGCAAACAAGCTCTCATTATCAATGGTTTTGACCAAGTGTCTGCACCCGATATTGTGTTGACAGACAGCCTGAGTGGCGGTATCGTTCCGCGCTCGTATGCTATTCCCTATGGGCTGGATGTCAGTTATATAGGCGAACAGATTGATTTTGATCGCACCCACCAGTGGGTCAGTGACGACGAGTGTGGTTTTGGCATGTGTGCCAACGACTATGCCGCTGTTTGGACAATGGGCAACACCATGGACTATGCTGTTCGGCATGGACAATGGCTGCAAACGGCAGGCTACTCGTTTGTATCATCGTCATTGGCGGCAGCTGATACGCTTTCCAAAGTATCGTTCATTGACTTGTGTATGGGTAAGCAAGCCGCCGGTTTGTCGGCACTTACACCCGCTATTCAGCGTTGTCTTAACCGCCATCTCATGCGAGGCGGCAAACTTATGGTCAGCGGATCGTATCTCTTTTCAGGGTGGCAAGACAAAAACGTCAAGGCTTGGACAGAGACCACTCTGCACTGCCGTCTGAAAGCACCGCGCGCCTCACAAAGCGGACGCATATTTTGGCAAGCCATCGGTGGCGATAAGCACCTGCTGCAACTCCATACCCTTCCCAATAGTGAGAGCCTGCCATGCGAGGCACCCGATGGATTGGAGCCTGTCATGACAGGTGAACGGTTGGCATGCTATGCCGACAGTTGGTTGGCAGCCGCAGTAGGCACTGCGCACAGTATCCTTGTATTGGGGTTCATGCCAGAGAGCCTGAAGGATGCCGACTTGTTTTATCAACAATGTATCAACTATATAGAAAATGAGTGAGCCTATGGGACGCAAGAACCTCCCCTTACTGAAAGACATCACAATTGAGTCCATAGCCGCCGAAGGCAAAGCCCTTGCCCATGTGGACGGATTGGTGCTGTTTGTACCTTACTGCATACCAGGCGACCGTGTGGATATACAGGTGACGCGTAAGAAACACTCGTTCATGGAAGGTCGTGTGGAACGCTTGGTCAGCCCTTCGCCGTTACGCCAATCGGCTCGTTGCGGGCACTATGGTATCTGTGGCGGCTGTAAATGGCAGATACTGCCCTACAGCGAACAACTGCGCTGGAAACAGAACCAAGTGGAAGACAACTTGCAACGCATCGGTAAGGTCAGTTTGCCGCCCATCTCACCCATTTTGGGCAGCGAACAGGAGTATGCCTACCGCAACAAGTTAGAGTTCACTTTTGCCGACCATCGATGGCTCACCCCGGAACAGCTGCGTGCAGGTGTCCCCTTCGAACCGGGATTGGGTTTTCATATACCCAACTGCTTTGACAAAGTGCTGGACATCCGTACTTGCTATCTCATGCCCGAGCTGAACAACCGCATACGCAATGCCGTGCGCGAGTATGCTATAGAACATGGCATGACCTTCTACAATGAGCACACGCACCAAGGCCAACTACGCACCCTCATGTTGCGAACCAACCAAAAAGGCGAAGCCATGGTAGTCTTGGTCTTTGGCGAAGAACTGACCGAACAAGGTAAAGGATTGTTGGACTATGTGCACCAACAGTTTGCCGAGGTGGTCAGCCTGCAATACTGCATCAACCTCAAGATGAACGACACCATCGGCGACCAAGAAGTGCTGGTGTGGTACGGGCAAGACCATATAGTGGAGACCATGGAGAACCTCCGCTTCAAGATAGGTCCTAAGTCGTTCTACCAGACCAATACCTTACAAGCGCAACGCCTTTATGAAGTGGCACGCGACATGGCGGCACTGACAGGTAAGGAGTTGGTCTATGACCTCTATACCGGCACGGGTACCATTGCCCAGTTTGTAGCAGCCAAGGCACGGCAAGTCATCGGTATTGAGTATGTGGAAGATGCCATAGCCGATGCCCGTGTTAATGCCGAGGTGAATGGCATTGACAATACGCTCTTCTTTGCAGGCGACATGAAGGATATACTCACCGAAGCCTTTGTGGCTGAGCATGGTCGTCCCGATGTCATCATCACCGACCCGCCGCGCGCCGGCATGCACGAGGATGTCATTCGTGTCATACTGCAAGCCGCTCCCGAGCGCATCGTCTATGTCAGTTGCAATCCTGCCACCCAAGCACGCGACCTCAACCTGATGGACGAACACTATCGCGTCACCCGCATTCAGCCTGTGGATATGTTCCCGCAGACGCACCATGTGGAGAATGTGGTGCTGTTGGAAAAACGATAAGCCTATTCCGTATCACAATGAAATTTC
>CAMOHN010000128.1 GCA_946615455.1 uncultured Bacteroidales bacterium | reverse complement strand
GCACAGTTTCGGCATTCATGTGGCTCAACTGGCAGGCATGCCCAAAGCCATTGTTGAGCGTGCCAAGGTCATTCTCAGTCAGTTGGAAGGCAAGCAGACCGACAAGAACACGAGCCGTATCCAAGCCGGTGCGGGCAAGACGGGCGCACTCAAAGCCGCAGGCGAACGCGAAGGGCTGCAACTGAGTTTCTTTCAACTGGACGACCCCGTGCTCGAACAGGTGCGCGACGAGGTGCGAGCACTGGACATCAATAGCCTCACACCCATCGAAGCACTCAACCGACTGAGCGAAATCAAAAAGATGGTTGGCGGCTGATGGATGAGGACCGATCGGTTGCCATATCGTAACATTATCTTACCATGATAGCGCAAAATACCCTATTTTGCGCTATTTTTGCTTTTCATATTTTCGCAATCCATAGAGACCCCCTACTTTTGCGCTGTCTTTGAGAAAAACCAAAGCTATTCACTTTTTTTAACACATAAAGCCCCACAATACAATGGAAACAAAACAACAAGTTCCCTACAAGATTTATTTAGAGGAACAGGAAATGCCGACCCACTATTATAATATGCGAGCCGACATGCGCACCAAACCCGCCCCGCTCATCAATCCGGCTACACACCGACCCATGACCGCCAAGGAACTGGAGAGTGTGTTCTGCACCGAACTGGTCAAGCAGGAGTTGGACAACACCACGGCTTATATAGCCATACCCGATGAGATCCGCAATTTCTACAAGATGTATCGTCCCTCGCCCTTGGTTCGAGCCTACGAGCTGGAGCGCAAACTGGGCACACCCGCTCATATCTACTATAAGTTCGAGGGCAACAACACCAGTGGCAGCCACAAGCTCAACTCTGCCATTGCCCAAGCTTACTATGCCAAGAACCAAGGTCTGAAAGGTCTGACCACCGAGACGGGTGCCGGTCAATGGGGCACGGCGCTGTCCATGGCTTGTGCCTACTTGGACATGGACTTGAAGGTCTATATGGTCAAGGGGTCGTATGAGCAGAAGCCTTTCCGCCGTGAGGTGATGCGCACCTATGGTGCTTCGGTCACTGCTTCGCCGTCGGACACCACCGAAGTAGGGCGCCGCATACTGGCAGCCCACCCCGGCACCACCGGCTCACTGGGCTGTGCCATATCCGAAGCCGTTGAATATGCCGTCTCGCACGAGGGTTATCGCTATGTGCTGGGTAGCGTGCTCAACCAAGTGCTGCTGCACCAGAGCGTCATCGGTCTGGAAGCCAAGGCTGCCATGGACAAGTACGGCATCCGTCCCGACATCATCATCGGTTGCGCCGGCGGAGGTAGCAACCTGGGCGGACTGATTGCTCCGTTCATGGGACAGAAACTGCGCGGCGAGGCTGACTATCGCTTTATTGCCGTCGAGCCGGCATCGTGCCCCAGCCTCACACGCGGCAAGTATGCCTACGACTTCTGCGATACGGGTATGATCTGCCCGCTGGCTAAGATGTACACACTGGGCAGTGACTTCATCCCCTCGCCCATTCATGCAGGCGGTCTGCGCTACCACGGCATGAGCCCAATCCTGTCCGAGTTGTATGACGAGGGACTGATGGAAGCCCGCAGTGTCGAGCAAACAGCCGTGTTTGAAGCCGCACAGATGTTCGCCCGCATCGAGGGCACACTCCCCGCACCCGAAAGCAGCCACGCCATCCGTGCCGCCATTGACGAAGCACTCAAGTGCAAACAGACCGGCGAGGAAAAGACCATCCTGTTCGGCCTGACCGGCACCGGATACTTTGACCTCGTGGCATACCAGCAGTTCAACGACGGCACCATGACCGACTATATCCCCACCGATGAGGATCTCAACCGCTCGCTGAGCAAACTGCCCAAGGTGGACTAAAAAAAGACAGGTTTTTAAGAATAGCGTTGTTTTTCGTTGTTGAGAATGAAAAATAACGCTATTTTTGCGCGCATTTTTCTCGAATTATGTCGGAGCAGCACACTTTTACTTCATTCTATTTCCTGGGCATCGGTGGTATTGGCATGAGTGCCTTGGCGCGCTATTTTCACGCTCTTGGCAGGCAGGTAGCCGGCTATGACCATACGCAGTCTGACCTCACGCTGGCTTTGCAGCACGAAGGTATGCCTGTGGACTATGACGACCTCACGGACAGGATCCCTTCGTGGGTGAACAAAGACTCCACACTCATTGTCTGGACTCCGGCTGTGCCTCGTGACACTGTTTTGTACCGTTTTTTCCTTGCCAATGGTTTCACCATCGCCAAGCGCTCGGAAGTGCTGGGACACATCACCCGCCGTCGGCGCGCACTATGCGTGGCAGGAACACACGGCAAAACAACCACTTCCACCCTTATAGCCCATATACTGAGCCTTACGGCAACGGGTACCAATGCTTTCCTGGGCGGCATCAGTCTCAACCATCACAGCAATCTGCTCCTTGCGCCGGACAGCCCGTGGGTGGTGGCAGAGGCCGACGAGTTTGACCGCTCATTCCTCCACCTCACGCCTGCCCGCACGGTCATCACCGCCATCGACCCCGACCACCTCGACATCTATGGCACGGCAGAGGGGTATCAGGCAGGGTTTGATGCCTATGCCGCGCTCGTGCAAGACAGCATCGTGATCAAAAAAGGCTATCATCTCCATGCCGCCCAATG
>CAMOHN010000127.1 GCA_946615455.1 uncultured Bacteroidales bacterium | reverse complement strand
CTGGTATAACAAGAAAAGTGATCGCTTGCACCAACCCCGTATCGCTCCGCTGTACGATGCCAATCAGGCGCAGGCTTGTATGAAACTGTTCGTTACGGTTGATTATGACCGCATCTATCGCGTCTGCGACGAGGTACTACTCACCTTTACCAACTCGGGACACATGCTCGGCTCGGCCATTGTCAATCTAACCATTGACGAAAAAGGCGAGAAGAAACGCATTGCCTTCACGGGCGATGTCGGACGACCGCATAGTCATATCCTCTCTTCCCCTAAGAACTTCCCGCAGTGCGACTACCTCATCACCGAAAGCACCTATGGTGACCGCCGACACGACGACCAATTGGTGACCGAAGAACAACTGCTGGGCATCGTCGAGGACACCTGTGTTTATCGCAAAGGACAACTTATCATCCCCTCTTTCTCGGTGGGCAGAACGCAAGAGATAGTGTATGTGCTCAACCAGTTGTACAACGACGGCCGCTTGCCGCACATTCCCGTTTATGTCGATTCGCCGCTGTCTGTCAATGCTACCCATGTCTTTCGTATGTACACCGACCTTCTTAACGAAGAAGTGCAGGATGTCATGCGCTTCGATCCGGATCCGTTTGGCTTTAACACACTGACCTACATTACCGACCTCAATCAGTCTAAAGCCCTCAACCACAGAGATGAACCGTCTATCATCATCTCCGCTTCGGGTATGCTGGAAGCAGGACGCATCAAACACCATGTGGCCAACCATATCTCCGACCCGCGCTGCACCATACTCATTGTGGGCTATTGCACACCCACTTCGCTCGGCGCACGCATACAAGATCCCAAACGCAAATGGGTCAGCATATTCGGATATGACCACAAGATCAAAGCACAAATAACACGTATTGACGGCTTTTCCGGACATGCTGACTGGAAAGAAATGATTGACTACTACACCGCTTCACAACAGGTGGAAAGCATCCGCCATACCTTCGTTGTACACGGCGAACAACAAGCAGCCGAAGCCTTCCACAGCCACCTCTACGAAGCAGGCTTCCGCAATATCAGTATTCCGCAAAAAGGTGAGATATTTACGCTCTGACTTGTATCGTCCGAGTGTTTGCACTACTTTTGCCCGCACAATCAAAAACAATTATGGCAGACGATAAGAAAATCATCTTTTCAATGGTGGGAGTGAGCAAGTCGTTCAGTCCCCAAAAGAAAGTTCTCAACAATATCTACCTCAGTTTCTTCTATGGTGCCAAGATTGGCATTATCGGTCTTAACGGAGCAGGCAAATCAACCTTGATGAAAATCATAGCCGGTGTCGAAACCAACTATGAGGGACAGGTCGTTTTCTCGCCAGGCTATACGGTAGGGTACTTGGAGCAAGACCCTCACCTCGATCCCGACAAAACCGTGCGTGAGTGCGTACAAGAAGGTGTTCAACCTATAGTCGATGCCCTGGCTGAATATGATGCTGTCAATGCCGCTTTTGCTGAGCCGGATGCCGACTTTGACAAACTCTTGGCACGTCAGGCTGAATTGCAAGACCAACTGGACGCTTGCGATGCATGGAATTTGGATCAACGCCTTGACCGCGCCATGGATGCCCTGCGGTGTCCGGACGACAATGCGCTCGTTAAAAACCTCAGTGGAGGCGAACGCCGTCGTGTGGCACTATGCCGACTGCTGTTGCAACAGCCCGATATACTACTCTTGGACGAGCCTACCAACCACCTCGATGCCGAATCCATCGACTGGCTCGAACAGCACCTGCACCAGTACGCCGGAACGGTCATCTGCATCACGCACGACCGCTATTTCTTGGATAATGTGGCGGGATGGATTCTCGAATTGGACCGAGGCGAGGGCATTCCGTGGAAGGGTAACTATTCCTCATGGCTCGAACAGAAGACGGCTCGTATGGCACAGGAAGAGAAACAGGCTTCCAAACGCCGTAAGACCCTTGAGCGTGAATTAGAATGGGTGCGAATGGCTCCCAAAGCACGCCAAGCCAAAGGTAAGGCCCGATTGGCTGCCTACGACCGTATGCTGAACGAAGAGCAGAAAGAACGGGAAGAGAAACTCGAAATCTATATACCTAACGGTCCGCGCTTGGGCAACAAAGTCATCAATGCCGAACACGTGGCGAAAGCCTTCGGCGACCGGATACTCTTTGAGGATATGAACTTTATGCTTCCGCCGAACGGGATAGTGGGCGTGATCGGTCCGAACGGAGCGGGCAAGACCACCTTGTTCCGCATGATAATGGGAATGGAGAAAGCGGACAAAGGTACGTTCGCGGTGGGCGAGACGGTTCGCATCGGATATGTGGACCAAGTACACTCCAATATAGACCCTGAAAAGACAGTCTATGAGACCATTTCAGGCGGCACAGAGTTCATCCGTGTAGGCGGACGGGAAATCAATGCCCGAGCCTATCTCAGCCGTTTCAACTTCACCGGTTCGGACCAAGAAAAAAAGTGCGGTGTCCTCTCCGGCGGTGAGCGCAATCGTTTACACTTGGCACTCACTCTCAAGAGCGAAGCCAATGTGCTATTACTGGACGAACCGACCAACGACATCGATGTCAATACCCTTCGCGCCTTGGAAGAAGGTTTGGAGAACTTTGCCGGCTGCGCCGTCGTCATCAGCCACGACCGTTGGTTCCTCGACCGTATATGCACCCATATCCTCGCTTACGAGGGCGACAGCAAAGTGGTGTGGTTTGAAGGGTCGTACAGCGACTATGAACAGAACAAACGCCTGCGTTTAGGCGAAGACGCGCTCACACCCAAGCGTATGCGA
>CAMOHN010000126.1 GCA_946615455.1 uncultured Bacteroidales bacterium | reverse complement strand
TGGCGTGCCTTCAAGCCCTGATTGACCACTGCAAGAAGAACAGCCACTATAACGACCAAAACGATAGAATAAACAATCGTATAAACGTTGCTATCGGTATTCATTTTCATAACTTTGTCCTCCTTATGCTCTTTTCATACGTTTGTTGATATTCACGCGAACCACGCACCAGTCAATCAGCGGAGCGAAGGCGTTACCCAACAGGATGGCTAACATCATTCCCTCGGGATAACCGGGATTCAGCACACGGATAACGATCACCATAAAGCCGATAAGCGCACCATAAATCCACTTGCCGCACTCGGTGCGAGCCGAAGTAACGGGGTCGGTAGCCATAAAGACCGCACCGAAGAGCAAACCGCCGCTCACGAGGTGCATATACCACGGATAGTTAGCCACAGCCGTTTCCGGTCCGAAGGCGTTGAAGAGCCAAGCCGTCAGAGACGCAGTACCCAAGATAGCGAGCATCGTCTTCCAACTGGCCACGCCGGTCATCAGCAGCAGGCAGGCTCCCAACAGGATAGCCCAGCCGCACGTCTCGCCGATAGAACCGGGAATCAGACCGTTGAACATCGTCCAGAAATCGGTCGGCATCAGGTTGGCATCCGCCGTAGTAGCCAATTGTCCTAAAGGTGTAGCACCCGAAAAACCGTCCACTGCCGTCAGATCGCTATCCCATCCCCAAGTCGAGCCGGTACGAACAAACACGTTGTCGCCCGTCATATGGGTAGGATAAGCGAAGAACAGGAATGCACGGGCAATCAGTGCCACGTTGAAGATGTTATAACCCGTTCCGCCGAACACCTCTTTGGCGAAGATGACCGCAAAAGCCGTAGCGATGGCAACCATCCACAGAGGCGTGTTAATCGGCACAATGAGCGGGATAATGAAACCCGTTACGAGGAAACCTTCTGCCACCTCTTCTTTCTTGATTTGAGCCACCACGAACTCGATGCCCAAACCGACCAGATAACTGACGATGTAGTAGGGCAGAACTGCCAACAGACCGAAGCCGAAGGCTTTCCACCACAATGCTGCCGTCATACCGCCGACTAATTGTCCCGTAGCCAACAGGTGTTGGTAACCTACGTTGAACATTCCGAACAGTGCGCAGGGAACAAGTGCCAATACCACCAGAATCATCGTGCGCTTCGAGTCGCCGCCGTCGTGAATCTGTGCGCCTACGCGCTTGGCTGTCGTCTGCGGAGTGAAAAGGAACGTATCGAAAGCGTCGTAGAAACTGCTCAGTTTCTGCCATTTGCCGCCTTCCTCGAAGTTCTTTCCGAACTTCTTCCAGAGATTATAAAACTTTTCCATCACTCAATCTCCTTTCTCATATTGTCCAAGGCGGCGCGTACAATGGCTTGCAGCGGCATCTTGGAGGTACATACATATTCGCACAGGGCAAAGTCTTCCGGAGCTACTTCGCGTGCGCCAAGTTGCTCCATCTTGTCCAAATTGCCTGCTATCATCGCCTTGATGAGGTACTCGGGATAGATATCCATCGGGAAGACCTTGTCGTACTCGCCGCTCACGATGATGGCGCGGCGACCGCCTTTCAGACGGGCATCCCAGCGATACGGCTTACTGCCTAACCACGAACGCACACACCGGCTGTCCAGCATAGCGGCAGGATCGGTCTTGCCCACGTGGAACTCGCTGAATCGTGGCATCATCCAACCCATAAACTCATGCGTAGCGGTGCCTTCGTCAATCACCGTAAACTGATTGTCATATAACGAGATACTATCGTCTAAATCTACTTGATGGCCGCTCAATGCATCGCCTGCTATATAGCGACATACGCACCCTTTTAACACGTTAGACTGCATCAAGTCGCGTACGGACATGCCTTGCAAGACATTGTAATACTGCTTGCCATACGCCAACGGACCGGTCAAAGCCACTTTCTTTTGCATATCCACGATGCCTTTGACCATCAATCTGCCGATAATCGCCAAATCTTGCACATTGACTGTCCACATCGTGTCTTTCATAGCCATCGGCAGGATGTGGTTGATTTGTACGCTTACATTACCTGCGGGGTGCGGACCTGCCACCTCATAGTGGGTGCAGTTCTTCAGACCGCGAAAATCGGCTGCACCGGCACCGGCACGCAGACCTACATAGACAGGAGCAATCTGACTCAATGCGTCCACCGCTGCTTGCAGGAGCGAACCTTGACCTTTCAAAACCCACTCATAGTCAGGAGCCAACGGGGCAGTACTGAAAGTGGAAACAAAAATAGCACGGGGCTTCTTGTCGGGCAGAGCAATGCAGTCGTAAGGACGCTGCTTAATCAAGCACCACAGACCCGAACGAAGCAACAGAGAGCGAACCGCTTCCGCACCCGATACCTGCGTATCAAAATGCTCATACTCAATCGCCGCATCTGCTTCAATGTTGATAGACATCACCTTGCGACGTTCGCCACGGACGATGTCCGTAACTTTTCCGCTCACAGGGGACGTGAACAACATCGCCTCACACGTCTTTTCGTGAAACAGCGGACTACCCGCTTTCACGCTATCGCCAACCTTCACCATCAACTTTGGTGTAATGCCGGCAAAGTGATCCGGAACAATACGATAAACAGCAGGACGACTGATACTGCCTAACGACAATTCAGCCTTGCCATCCATCGGAATGTCCAAACCACGCTTAACGAGGATTTGTTGCATAAAATGAAAAAATTATTGTTTTGTGAATTTGTGTTTCAAAAAAACGCGCAAAAGTATAGTTATCTTGCTAATTTAGCAAAAAAAATAGACTACTTTTGCCGCGTTATCAAAATAACCGCCTATGAAACGCTTCTTTTTTA
>CAMOHN010000125.1 GCA_946615455.1 uncultured Bacteroidales bacterium | reverse complement strand
AGCCACTGCCCCGTTGCCTGTTCCAAGCCCAGATTGCGAGCCTCCGATTGCCCTTGGTGGGGCTGACGAATCAGATGAAAACGCGAGTCCGAGTCGGCAAACGATTGTGCCGTGTCAATGCTATGGTCGGTGCTGCCGTCGTCCACCATGATGACCTCAAGGTCGGAGTAGGTCTGACGACGGATGGACTCTAAACACTTCTGTAGATAAGGTTCGGTGTTGTATATGGGAATGATTATAGAAACCATAATCGAGTTATTGGATGCAGGAATAAAAGATGTCTTCAAAAGCGTGTGCCTGATGGTTACGGTCAAAAGCCTGTTTTGCGGCCTCACGCACCGGTTGACGGGTAAAACCGTGCTGTTTCCATTCGGTATATTTGTCCATAATGAACGCCTTGATTTCCTCTATATTGTCGGAGGCGATGCCGGCATGGGTATCTCGGATAGTTTGTGCTAACAGTCCCTTATCGGAAGGGATACACAGCACGGGCTTTTCGCACCCTAATGCTTCGAAGAACTTGGTAGTCATCATGCCTTTGGCTTGCTGTGAGGTCAGCACCACCATGATGGATGAACGGCGGATATGGTCGCCTACCGAGTCAATGGGGATATAGTTCTTGTCGGGCAGGTGCAGGCACAATTGTGCATCGGGCAGGTTGAGTTCAGCCAAGGCATGGCGGAGCGGCTCAAGGCTCTGAAAGGCATATAACCGACCTATGTAGGTGATTCGGAATACATCGGTGGAAATGTCATCGGCATAAAATTGGTGCGGGTCAAAGCCGTTGTAGATGAGATGGACGGGAACCATGGTGTCGTTCAGCACATGATGGTTGATATAGTCCACATGCCATGGTGAGATGGTGGTGATATGTTGTGCCTGTTTGAGTGCTTGGTTGCGGCGGCGTATCTGTATTCGTTGGTACAGCCGGCTGAATGGACGGAGATACCATTGACGATGGTACAGGTATTGCGCACCGGGTACTTGCTCGTCCAAGTCGCGTATGTCGGCAACCAAACGAAGATGGTGCTTGCTGGCAATCATGGCGGCTGCCGTAAGCGGGAAGGTCGAAAAAGTGGTGCAGAATACCAAATCATAGTTCTTTCCTTCGGTCTGTTGGATGACAGTACGGGCAAAACGTTTCTCTTTCCAATTGAACACGAGCGACAGCACGGACTTGACAGCCCACCCGCCTCCTCGCATCAAGGGAATCTCGTGAATGGGGTAGGTGTGTTCAAAAGGAAGGGTGTCCCACTGTTCGGTGAAGACCTCGATCTGATGCCCCTTGCGGGACAGATAGTCGCACAGGAAACGCAATCGCGGAGCGAAAGACGGTTTGCCGTATGGATCGGCTACTATGAGAATGTGCAGGTTCAAATCAGGGCTAACAGTTTTGGATACAGACTTCGATGGTATGTGTCAGGATTGATGTTCGTATTGTGCCACAGCAGCACCAACTCGCCGTTGTTCTGCCTTACTTTGTCCACCAAGCGTTGGCAGCAGAAGTAGGCCTCGTCTTCGTCAAGGTGCATATACTCCTCGCGCGACAGGGTGGCATCCATAATGGTGAGCGGGTGCAGAATGAGCGAGGTCAGCTCCATGGTATAGGGATTGATCCATGGCACAGGGCGTGTGGTTTGCAAGCGGAAACCGGCTTGGTCGGGAAAGCCGATGGAAAAATCGTGCACCACGCCTTGGTGGGCAATCTTTTCTAACCAATTGACATCGCATCTGAGGTAGTGACTGCGGTGCAGCGAATAGTTGATCAGCGGGCAGTCTTTCTTAGGCAGAAAGTGATAGTAACTGCTATGCCAGCCTATGTGTCCGCCGTGGCGGTTTATGCTCTTGGCAAGGAAGGGGAAGTCCACTCCGTCCAGTTTATACTGTGGATAGTCAAAACCATCGCCGTGTGTATCTTTGGCAAAATAGAGTTGGTGCACATTGAAGTCGGTGCTCTGCACTTTGGCATCCTGTTTCATGAGCCACGGGAAGGTGTATGCCGGGTCGTTGTAGAGGTTGTTGATAGAGGTCTTTACGCGATTCCACTGTCCGCGCATGATACCGCCTACTGCACCGCGAAGCGAACGATAATAGGACACCGTGTCAATGTCATGCGTAAGAAAGACGGCACTGAATTGTTGTGGCGGCATAGGCAGTTGCAGCAGCTTGAGCAACAGGTGTCCGTATTCGTCCAAAAGCGGAATCTGCAAGCGGTTGTGCTGCCCCAACACCGAATGGGCAGCTGTGAGACGACCGTGTTGGTCACGCTCGGTTGTCAGAAGCTCTTCTGCCAACGAGGTGAAGAAAAAGGCATTATACACCATGTCTGTCTCAATGACATAGGTGTCGCCTTCTTGACGAACTCGAGGCTGCCCCATGTCGGGCGGAACAATCTGTTTGCCCAAATGACCACAAGGCACAATCACAATCTTGTACTGCGCCCATTCAGAACGGTTCTCGGTGTAGCCCACGAGGGCTGCTGCCTGCTTGTCTCCGTAGAGAAGAAAAGCGATCAGGTGTCGGATAAGATTTCCCATTCGTATAGCTTTTGTTCGATTAGTCGTTTGAGGTGTTCATACCGTTCAAAGTTGGCAGGGGTCTGCTCTTCGGGCAGATTGAGCCGTTGTTCCAATGCCTTTTGTTCATCCTCTAATCGTGCTATCTCTGCCTCTGTCTCGGAAATTTGTTTTTCTTTCTTCCGTTTTTGTGCGGCTTGTGCTTTTTGTTCTTCGTAGGAGCGTTTGCTGTCGGTGGGTTCGTTTTTGGCGGGTGACTTGACAGTCGGTTGCTTGCGCTCCAAGTCTTGCAGCGAGTCTATCTGTTTGCTGCGCAAGAAATCGTATATA
>CAMOHN010000124.1 GCA_946615455.1 uncultured Bacteroidales bacterium | reverse complement strand
TTCTTACCCATGGCCTTGCGCAGGGTGTCGCTCTCGCCTCGGGTGAAGTTGGCCAGCTGGCGGCTGAGCAGCATGACCTGCTCCTGATAGACCGTTACACCGTATGTGTCTTTGAGGTATTTCTCCATCACATCGATGTCGTAGGTGACTTTTTCGACACCATGTTTGCGGCGGATGAACTGCGGAATGTATTGTAACGGTCCGGGGCGGTAGAGAGCGTTCATGGCGATGAGGTCATCAATAACCGTCGGGCGTAACTCTTTGAGATACTTCTGCATGCCGGCACTCTCAAACTGGAAAACCGCCACGGTGCGACCTTCTTGGAACAAGCGGTAGGTCTCTGGGTCGTCCAAAGGGATGTGGTCTATGTCCACATCAATGCCGTGGGTGGAATGAATGCTTTTCAGACATTCCTTGATGATAGACAGCGTTTTGAGTCCGAGGAAGTCCATCTTGATCAGTCCGACCGTTTCGATGACATGTCCGTCATACTGTGTTACCATGACGCGTTTGCCCACTTTCTTGTCATCGACCGTGCTGAGCGGCGCAAAGCGGGTCAAGTCATCAGCACCGATGATTACGCCGCAGGCATGTACACCGATGTTGCGGAGCGTCCCCTCTAACTGGGCGGCATAGGTGAGCACCTCGCGCTCCTTGGGGTCGCCGTGCTCCATTATTTCTTTCAGTTCGGGCACATACTTATAGCAGTTCTTGAGGTTGACTTTTGGGGACTTGCCTTTCTCGTCCTTGATGTTGTCGGGGAAGCCTCGGTCCGGGATGAGTTTTTTGAGTTGTGCCACGCGGGCCAAAGGCAGGTCGTGTATGCGTCCCACATCGGCAATGGCGGACTTGGCTGCCATCAGACCGTAGGTGACAATGTGTGCTACATGGGTGTTGCCGTACTTGTTGCTCACCCAGTCCAGTACACGCCCGCGTCCCGAGTCCTCAAAATCGGTATCGATATCGGGCAGGGAGATACGGTCGGGATTGAGGAAACGCTCGAACAGCAAGTCGTACTTGAGGGGATCTAAGTCGGTGATGTGCAGGCAGTATGCCACCACACTGCCTGCGGCACTGCCACGCCCGGGACCGACACTGACATCCAGCTCTTTGCGGGCACCGCGAATGAAGTCCATCACAATGAGGAAATAGCCGGGGAATCCCATGGATTTCATGGTGTGCAGTTCGAACTGAATGCGCTCTTTGAGCTCCTCGTCATTATTGACGCGCTCTTCGCCATAGCGCTCGATGGCACCTAAATGGGTCAGGTGAGCCAGGTAATCCGCCTCCAACTTGATACGATAGAGTCGGTCATAGCCGCCCATCTTTTTGATTTTCTTTTGGGCCGCTTCATCCGACATGACTACCTCGCCGTGTTGGTCGTGGGTGAACTCGTTGAACAGGTCTTGTTCGGTGAAGCGTTGGCGGTAGGTCAGTTCTGTGCCAAAGTCGGCAGGTATGTCAAACTTTGGCATGATAGGGTCGCTGTTGATTTGGAACAGTTCGACTTTGTCGGCTATCTTGGCGGTATTTTCTAATGCTTCGGGTATGTCGCTGAAGATGGCAGCCATCTCTTCGGGCGACTTGAGCCACTCTTGTTTGGTGTAGTGCATGCGGTTGGTGTCGTCGAACTTGACCTGTGTGCTGACGCACAGCAGGCGGTCATGCGCTTCGGCATCTTCCTCGTTGACAAAGTGTACATCGTTGGTGGCAATGAGCGGCACATCCATCTCGTGTACCAGTTGGATAAGTATCGGATTGACTTTCTGCTGTTGTACAAAGACATCCTGATTGCCGTTAGGTTTATCCGTCTGATGGCGTTGCAACTCAATGTAATAGTCCTCGCCAAAGAGGTTCTTGAACCAGCGAATGGTTTGCCGTGCACCTTCCAAATCGCCTTGCATTATTTTGCGCGGCAACTCGCCGGCCAAACATGCTGACGAGCAGATGAGACCCTCATGGTATTGTTCAAGCAGTTCGTGGTCAATTCGAGCCGTGTGATAGAAAGCGTCGTCCATGAACCCCATACTGACCAGACGGCAAAGATTGCGATAGCCTTGCATGTTCTTGGCAAGCAAGATGAGGTGCCAGCCCGAACGGTCGATGACATAACTCTTGCCGGTAGGCGAGGTGGCTTCTTCTGACGATTTGCTGTGTCTGCCTCGGCGTGCACAATAGACCTCACAACCCACTATGGGTTTGATTTTCATACCCTCTTCACCGCCATTGACCTTGGCACAATAGTCTAACAGTTCCTTGATACCATACATGTTGCCATGGTCGGTCAGGGCAATGGCGTTCATGCCTGTTTTGAGGCATTTGTTCACAAGGTCGGGCACTTTGGACAATCCGTCCAACACAGAATAATGCGAGTGTACATGCAGGTGGGTGAAGGGCATAGTAAGAAGTAAGAGGTTAGAGGTTGGGATTATTTGCGGTTCAGTTCGATCACCTCGAGGTTGTCAATCCGTTCTTGGTCGATGGTAAAGCGCAGAAGCGTTTGCACGGTCTGCCAGCCTTGTTTGCCGGCAGCACCCGGGTTCATGGTCAAAAAGCCAAACTGCCTATCGTACTGTACTTTAAGAATATGGCTATGTCCGCATACGAAGAGGTCTATAGCATCGCGCACAAGGGCGTTCGCCTCGGGATGTGCCTTGGCTTCGACGCTGCGACGGAACTTAGGCAGCAACAGCGGGTTGTAATGCCCCGGATAGCCGCCTATATGGGTGAGGAGCACATTGACCTTTTCGATGCGGAAATAGTAGAACTCGCTGAGTGTGTAACGCACATCGCCGCTGTCCATATTGCCATAGACGGCACGGGTAGGACGGAACTCGCGCAGTTTTTG
>CAMOHN010000123.1 GCA_946615455.1 uncultured Bacteroidales bacterium | reverse complement strand
TGTGCCCTCGCTGGCAGCCTTCGGTGGGCAATTCGACTGGTTCGGACAGGCAGTCTATTATGGAGCCTTGGATATTGTGGGAGTAGGCATACTGCTCATTTTGATTATTATCTATTTTGTCAGTTTCGTCAAGGACGCGCTGTGGTTTGCTCAGCGTGACCCGCTGCCACGAAAGGACAAATAAACAAACATTACGAATCCGATAATCTGTTTATCTCAATGACTATTGCTGATATAGAACGCGTATTGCAGGGCATAGCCCGTGTGGAATATGATTGCCCCGCCACGCAAACCATTCGTCACTTGCTGACCGACTCGCGTCAATTAGGGGCTGAACCGGAATCTACGCTTTTCTTTGCTATCCGAACAGCCAAAGACGACGGAGCCAACTATATAGCCTCGCTCCGCCAACGCGGAGTGCATGCTTTTGTGCGTGACCATGCCGTTGAGGCTTTGCAGGCATTGGCTGCCTACAAGCGTGAGCAGTTTCACAGCACGGTCATTGGCATCACCGGCAGCCATGGCAAGACTGTGGTCAAAGAGTGGCTGTATGCTCTCTTGAAGGACGACTATAACATCATCCGATCGCCCCGCAGTTACAACTCACAGATCGGCGTGCCCCTGTCTGTATGGCAGTTGGGTGAGTCCGATCCTTCTTTTGTTGAGGGAAAACATCAACTGGCTATTTTTGAGGCAGGCATATCTCGCCCGGGTGAGATGGAACGTTTGGAGCGAATCATCCGACCAACTCTTGGAGTCATTACTTATATAGGCGAAGAGCGGGAGGCGGAGTTTGATAGCCTTGAGCAGAAACGCAGTGAGAAGATGTTGCTCTTCCGCCATTGCGGCAAGGTAGTGGAAGACCCTTCGCACCAGAACGTGCGTACCTGTGCTGCCGTCATGCGTGCCCTTGGTTACGACGAGCAGACCATCAGTGATCGCATATTGCGACAGACACACGCCACCGTCATGCAAATCAATCTGACGGCACTTATTGACAATGTGCGCTGGTACAAGCAGCAACTGCAACCCGGCACACGTCTGACCTGTATGGTCAAGGCTTTTGCTTATGGTTCGGGCAGTATCGAGGTCAGCCGCGCCTTGCAACAGAGCGGGTTGGTGGATTATTTAGCAGTCGCTGTAGCCGATGAAGGCGAGGAACTACGCCGTGCAGGCATCACCTTACCCATACTGGCTATGAACCCAGAAGCGGCGGCTTTAGACAAAATCATCGAGAACAACCTCGAACCCAATATCTACTCCTTCTCATGCCTGAATATGGTCGTTGAAGCACTCCGTCAGAAGGGGCTGGAGCACTATCCCGTGCACATCAAGGTGGACACCGGCATGCATCGTTTGGGCTTTTCACCGGACGAAATGGACGCTTTGGCAGATCGATTGCGTGCCGAAAAAACGCTTCGTCCCGTCAGTGTGTTCTCACATCTGGCTGCGGCTGACGAACCCCGTTGGGACAATTTTACACGCGAACAGATAGGCTGTTTCCGTCAAGCCGCCATTCGCTTGGAAAGCAACTTAGGATATCCCCTTATTAAGCATATCCTCAATTCGGCAGGCATTGAGCGTTTTGCAGACAGTCAGATGGATATGGTGCGGCTGGGCATAGGCATGTACGGCTTTGCCGTGGAGCACCCGTTGCACAATGTCTGCACCCTGAAAACCACTATCCTATCGCTCAAACGGGTTGCCAAAGGAGAAACCATCGGCTACGGACGACACACCCGACTGGATGAAGATCGCATGATTGCCGTCATTCCTATCGGCTATGCCGACGGCTTTGACCGTCGATTCTCCAACTATGGTGGCGAAGTGCTGGTGCGCGGCAAACGCTGTCCCGTGGTGGGCAATGTGTGCATGGACCAAGCCATGGTGGATGTCACCGATGTTGATGCACGCGAGGGTGACCAAGTCATTGTCTTTGGCGACCAACTGCCACTGACCGAGATTGCCGAGCGTTTGGGAACTATTACCTACGAAATCTTAACTTCCGTCTCACGTCGTGTCCAAAGACAGTATCATTATCTCTGACCTTGCCATCGGCTATGCCGGTCGGATGGTGCAGCGTCATCTCTCGTTGAGTTTGCCCGCCGGCGAACTCATTGTGCTACTCGGTCCCAATGGAGTGGGCAAGTCCACCCTGCTACGCACCTTGGCAGGTCTGCAACCAGCGTTGGAAGGACATACCAATCTAACAAGTCTCAACCCCGAACAACTGTCTAAACGCCTCGCTTTGGTGCTGACAGAGAATACGGCAGCAGCCCAAACCACGGTGCACGACATAGTAGCAATGGGGCGATATCCCTATACATCATTTCTTGGAGGATTGTCCTCACAAGACGAGCAGCATATATGTCAAGCATTGGACAAGGTGGGGATGAGCGACTATGCCGTACGGATGTTCAATGCCCTCAGTGACGGCGAAAAGCAGCGGGTGCTCATTGCTAAAGCCATTGCCCAGCAAACGGACATCATGCTTTTGGACGAACCCACGGCGCATTTGGACTTGCCTTCACGCATACGCATGTTCCGTCTGTTAGGGCAGTTGGCACATGAGCAGGGCAAGACCATACTGGTCTCTACGCACGAGTTGGATCTGGCATTACGGCTCAGCGACCGTGTCCTACTTATGGCTAACAACGGACTGACACTGGGCACAGCCGAAAGCTTGCGCAAGCAGGACGCTTTTACGCCTGCTTTTGGTATGGATGTCTTTGCTGAATTGTAAATAAAGACTAATTCCCTTTCTGTTTTTTCCACCAAAAGAAGTAGCGGTTCTGTTGTTTTTTCTCCTCTTGCTTGCGCGCCACATAGACGGGCTGCATGGTGTATGGGT
>CAMOHN010000122.1 GCA_946615455.1 uncultured Bacteroidales bacterium | reverse complement strand
CTTCTTGCTCTGCTATGTCTGCTCTGCCTGGCAGCTTGCCACCGTCCCAATCGAACGGAGCAACTGCTGGGTAGCAGGCAAGCCGCAGCCGAACAACAGATGAACGAACTGGCCGAGTGCATGGTCAGACACACCGACATAGACTCCGTCCAACTGGTTGCCTCTCGCACGGACGGGGTTTATTTTTTCTTTTTCCATAACAATAGGCTCATCTACTGGTCGGACAACAGTCTCAATATCGATGGTGTTCGCCTGCCGGCTGGTACAGATTGGCAGTCTGTGTCCTTCCGCAATGCCACCGGAGTGGTCAAGCAGCGCAATATCGGTGCGCTCAACATGGTGGCAGCCATTCCCATTGCATGGACACCCATTGACTCCCAAAGTTTTGCCGACTCCTATTCCTATCGTCCTATTCAGGAGGACGAAGCCCGCGAACGCAATTTCTGGCGGCGAGCCTACCTGCGCACCCGCATCTTTTACTTGATTACCATATTGCTTCTGTTGGCAGGGCTGATTGTACTGATTGTCAATCTGGTTCGTGCTCGCCGCTTTCACAATCTGTCTCTACCTTACAAGATCACCACGCTGCTATGGGGTGTATTGCTTTTAGGATTTATCTATATCTTTGCCATGTCTGTGCTTTACCTTGATCGGCACTATACCCGCAGGCAGCAACAGATTTTGCAACAAAAAACACAATACATCCGCTACGCACTGCAACAAAGCGACTATCAAGACCTGGATAGTGACAGCAGCCAAGTTGCTATATTACAAGAGGAGTTGCAGCGATTGGCGCAAATCTATCGCACCGATATCCATATATATGATGCAACAGGCTTTCTGTTGGCATCGTCCACTCCCCAACTCTTCGAGCAAGGCTTGCTCACACCCTATATAGCCACCGATATTCGCTTGACAGGAAGCCGCACACACGAACCGGCTGAAGACCAAGTCCGTACCGAACTGATTAACGACAAGCCCTACCTGACCGCATACACCCCCTTCATGAACCGCAACGGACAGACCGGCGGCATGATTGAAGTGCCCGCCTTCCTCTCCAAAGACCGCATGGCACAAGAACGCGACAAGTACATCTTGCGTCTCATGCCAGCCTACCTGATTGCCATGCTGCTGTCGCTACTGCTCAGTTTCTACTGCGCACGGCTACTCACCAAACCCCTGATGCGGCTCAAACGGAGCATGCAGCAATACCGTTTGGGCGAGACACCTCCCCTCATCGAATATGCCTACAAGGACGAGATCGGTCTGCTGGTGCAACAGTACAACGCACTGCTACAACAGGTATCCGAAGCCTCGGCACGCATAGCCCAAGCCGAAAAAGAGTCGGCATGGCGTACCATGGCTCGGCAGGTGGCTCACGAGATTAACAATACCCTCACCCCCATGAAACTGACACTGCAGCAGCTGCAGCGCACCAAGAACACCGAACGCTTTGATGCCTATTTCGAAAAGAGCACTGCCATCCTCATTGAGCAAATAGACAACCTCAGCCACATAGCTACCGCCTTCTCCACGATTGCCAAAATGCCTGTGGTCAAATCAGAAACGGTGGATATAGCCCAAAAGCTGACCAATGTCATTGCCCTGCACGAGCACAACGAGCAGCACATTCCCATTCGGTATATCGGTCCGAACAACGGCATCTATGCCCGCACCGACAACGAGCAAATCCTGCAAGTGTTCACCAACATCATCCGCAACGCGCTGCAAGCCCTGGAGAACCGACCGGACGGCGACATCATCGTCCGACTGAACGAAATAGACGAACATGTGCAAGTCGCCATCTCCGACAACGGCGAAGGCATAGCACCCGAAGTGAGGGACAAGATCTTCACACCCAACTTCACTACAAAAGCCTATGGCACAGGCATGGGACTGGTCATTGCCAAACACATCGTGCAAAGCAGCGGAGGTACCATCTCTTTCCAGACATCAGGCAGCGGAACCACCTTCCTGCTCACCCTACCCAAAGCGCAACAAGAGGGCTGATTTTGCAATGTGAATTTTGCATTTTTTATTTTGCCATTCAGAAAAGACAGCGTACTTTTGCGCTGTTTTTCCGACAAAACAACCAATAATTTAATTTTATTTGGAATGAAAACAGCTGAGATTATGCAGCGTCTTGCTGCAAAGCACCCGGGCGAGGCAGAGTACTTGCAAGCCGTGCAGGAAGTTCTCGAGTCTATCGAGGAAGTGTACAACCAACACCCTGAATTTGAGAAAGCTCAAATCGTAGAGCGTATGGTGGAGCCGGATCGTATTTTCACGTTCCGTGTAACTTGGGTTGACGATAAGGGTCAGGTTCAGACTAACCTCGGTTATCGTGTTCAGTTCAATAGCGCTATTGGTCCCTACAAAGGCGGCTTGCGTTTCCACAAGGCTGTTACCCCCAGCATGCTGAAGTTCTTGGGCTTTGAGCAAACCTTTAAGAACGCGCTGACCACTCTGCCTATGGGTGGCGGTAAGGGCGGTTCGGACTTCGACCCCGTGGGCAAATCCGACGCTGAGATTATGCGTTTCTGCCAAGCTTTCATGTTGGAGTTGTGGCGTTGCATCGGTCCCGACCAAGACATCCCCGCAGGTGATGTAGGTGTAGGCGGTCGTGAGATTGGTTTCCTCAATGGTATGTATCAGAAGTTGGCTCGCCAATACCACACCGGCGTTCTGACCGGCAAGGGTATGACCTTCGGCGGTTCGGTTCTGCGTCCTGAGGCTACCGGTTTCGGTGCTCTCTATTTCACTCAACACATGCTTCACAAAGCCGGTAAGGACATCAAGGGTATGCGCGTTGCTCTGTCCGGTTTCGGTAATGTAGCATGGGGCGCTGCCACCAAGGCCGTTCAACTCGGTGCCAAGGTTGTGGCTATCTCCGGTCCCGATGGTGTTTGCGAAATCAAGGACGGTATCACCCAAGAGATGATTGACTATATGCTGGAAATGCGTTCTTCCAACCGCAACCGCGTGGAAGATATGGCTACCAAGTTCCCTGCACAA
>CAMOHN010000121.1 GCA_946615455.1 uncultured Bacteroidales bacterium | reverse complement strand
TGGAAAGAAATGCAAAGTGTTTCCGAAGCCTTCCAAGGCGGAACACTATGGAGATATGAGTATAGCCCTGACTATGGTTATTATAACACCACTTACATCCCTTCTGCCATCGTGACCAAATGCAATATGCAACTCAAATGGGACGAGAACTCAATGTATATGTATAGTGTGCCCGCTATTGAGATGGAGATGACTCCCCTTGGCGGTGACTATGGACTGGGCGTTGAGATTGAGATAAACGAGATCACGAACGAGTGGAAACTCATGAGCAACGACTTCATCTTTGAGCCTGTCATTACCTACAAGCGCATCACCGAGAATGCACCCGCCCGTGACAAGAACCTCTTCCCCGTCTTGCTAACCAAAAAAGACATGCAGCACAAGCTGATGCCCGCCCGCCCCACGAATGTGCGCCGCACGGCAATGCCCCTGCGCTAAACACAGCCTACAAAAAAAGGACTCACATGCTTGGTGAGTCCTTTTTTTGTAAAATAACGCTGCCATATTGAAAAACTTGATTTCCCCCGAAAAGATGTTGTGCGCGCTAAAAAAATAACCTACTTTTGCCGCCGATTGGTAGTATTATTCTATAAAATCAAACGTTATGGAAAAAGAACAAGTCAGAGAAGTGATTGCCCGTCGTGCGGCACGCGAATTGCACGATGGCGATGTGGTTAACCTGGGTATCGGTCTGCCTACCATGATTCCTAACTACCTGCCCGCAGGTATTACCGTTACGCTGCAGACCGAGAATGGCGCAATGGGACTGGGACCCTCGCCCAAAGCCGGTGAAGAGGACAAGAACTTGGTGAATGCAGGCGGCGGTGCTATCACGCTCATTCCGGGTGCATCCACTTTCGACAGCGCAACTTCGTTTGCCATTATCCGTGGCGGACACGTGGATGTCAGCGTATTAGGGGCTTTGCAAGTGGACGAAAAGGGCAACCTCGCCAACTGGATTATCCCCGGCAAAATCGCTCCTGGTATGGGCGGCGCGATGGACTTGGTGGTAGGTGCCAAGCGTGTGATTATCGCTATGGAACATACGCAGAAAGGGGCTCCTAAGATTCTCAAACAATGCACTCTGCCGCTGACGGCTGCCGGACAGGTGAACATGATCATCACCGAGATGGGTGTCATCAATGTGACCGACAAGGGACTCGTGCTGGTGGAGAAACATCCTGAATTCACCGTAGAGGACATTAAGGCTGCCACAGAGGCTGAACTGATCATTTCGGACAATCTCAAATCGATGCTCGACTAAGATGGCTTATACCTATCTTCGCTATGCGCAAGAGGGCTATGTAGGTACGCTGACGCTGAGTGCGCCCGAGTCGCTCAATGCACTAAATAGCAAATTGATTGGCGAGCTGAAACATTTTCTCTCGCACTTGGATACCGATCGTCTGCGTGTGCTTATCCTTACCGGTGACGGCGACCGCTCGTTTGTGGCAGGTGCCGACATATCTGAGATGGCGCACATGGATGAGGTAGAAGGCTTCAACTTCGGCAATGCCGGAGCAGAAGCCTTTTGTATGCTGGAAGACCTGCCCGTACCCACCATAGCCGCTGTGAACGGTTTTTGCCTTGGCGGCGGCTGCGAGATTGCCATGGCGTGCGACATACGCTATGCCTCGTCTCGTGCCAAGTTCGGACAACCGGAAGTGGGGTTGGGCATCATACCGGGCTTCAGTGGCACCTACCGCCTTGCCAAGTTGATTGGTCAGGGCATGGCAAAAGAGTTGATATACAGTGGTAGGGTCATCAAGGCGGATGAGGCATTGCGCATCGGATTGGTCAATGCCGTATATGAGCCGGATGAACTGATGCCAAAGGTGCAAGAGTTGGCAGCACAGATAGCCAAGAACGCACCCATTGCCGTCAGGAACGCCAAGCAGTGTATCAACCGTAACTATGACATGAACCGAAAGGAAGCCCTCCGCTTGGAGAACAACCTCTTTGCACAATGCTTTGAGACCGAGGACCAGAAGAACGGCATGGCGGCTTTCCTCGCGAAAACCACCTGCACTTTTGAGGGTAAATAAATAAAGAACGTTTTTTACAACAAAACCATACACTTATGAAAATCTATGTAATTGGTACGGGTACTATGGCAAAGGGCATCATCAAGGCCTTTGCCGCCAAGATGCCTGTTGTGATGAAGAGCCGCACCCAAGCGAGCCTTGACAAAGCCATGGCTTCCATTCAGAAGGGCTATGACAAGTTGGTAGAGAAGGGCAAGATGACCGCCGAAGCCGCTGAGGCTATCATGGCGAACATCAGCACCACGACGGACTATGCCACATTTGCCGATGCCGACCTTGTCATTGAGGCTGCCGTGGAGGATATGGAACTCAAGAAAGCCGTGTTCCGTGAGTTGGACACCATCTGCAAGCCGGAGGCTATCTTTGCCACCAACTCCTCGTCGCTGTCCATCACGGAGATTGCCGCTGCTACGCAGCGTGCCGACAAGTTCATCGGTTGCCACTTCTTCAATCCTGCCGATCGTATGGCATTGGTGGAGGTGATCAACGGACAACGTACATCAGAGCAGACGACACAGTGCATCATAGACTTGTGCACTGCCATCGGCAAGACCCCCGTGCCCGTCAAAGAGGCTCCGGGCTTTGTGGTGAACCGCATTCTCATCCCGATGATTAACGAGGCTGTGGGCATATTGGCAGACGGTATCGCTTCGGCGGAAGACATAGACAAATGCATGCAATTGGGTGCCAACCATCCCATGGGACCTTTGGCACTGGCGGACTTGATTGGCAACGATGTCAATCTGGCTATCATGGAAGTGCTCTACAAAGAGTTTGGCGACCCCAAGTATCGTCCTCATCCGCTGCTTCGCAAGATGGTTCGCGCCGGTCTGCTCGGCCGCAAAACAGGCGAAGGATTCTACAAGTACAATTAAGTTTCACAATGGTTTAACAACTGCTAAACCATAAACAATCTAACAATATGGATTTCAGTTATTCAAAGACAGAACAACTGTTCTTGCAAATGATTCGCTCGT
>CAMOHN010000120.1 GCA_946615455.1 uncultured Bacteroidales bacterium | reverse complement strand
TTACAGGCGAATATGCCATGGCATTGCGCGCCACGACAGACATGCTGGCTGTAGCCGCCGGACGTGTAAGCAACCGCCTGCTGACTGCAGCCTACCAGCCCCTACAACGCAATGAGGACGGCCTGGTCGTATGGTCAGCATCTTCGGTACCGGACGAGATGCGTTACCGTATTGAAGTCAACGGCGATAGTCTGACCATCTATCACCCTGCCACCAACACCTACATAGCCTACAATAACTCCGGCTCGCTCAGTCCTAACCGCCGGCCGTGGGCTTGGCAGAAACTCGGAAACGGCACCATCTGCATCTTTCACAACTCCCGTTCGGCAACCGAAGGGCGTAGCGTAGTGGTCAAAGAAGGAGAGAACGCTACCATCTATTGGGGTGAAGGGCAGTGCATGTGGAAAGAAGCCGACGAAAAACTGTTCCTCTTCAATCTGGACGGTGTGTCCGACCTTGTTGTGCCTACCCGTTACACAACCTTCCCTACGCTGACACCCGTACCCGAAACAGAAACGGCTGAATCGTCTAACACCTACCACAAAGAGTGGCATAACGGACAGATAGTCATACGCTGCGGAAATACAATCTACTCCATCTTGGGGACCCTGAAAAAGAACCAACCATAGATATCAGAAAGCCATTGAACACCGAAATCTTTTATAATAGAAAGTTGCTACCCATAAGTTTCCTTTGCATACTACTATGGATGGTGACCATAACCATAAAGGCAAATAACCAACTACCTTCTGCTCCCTTTCGCAGTACATCCACCCTACCCGAATCGGGGTCGCCCTACCACTCGGAGGCGGCTTATCATGCCCGTCCGTTTCAGGCTGTCCCATACATGGGGAGCGAATCGCAAAACAAACGAAGAATGTCAGTAGGGATTGATTTTGAAGACGAAGAACTGACAGACTATCCCGACCCTCCTAAGGGCAATCAGGTGTCCGTAGGAGACGGCTGCATCGTCCTGTTGCTGCTGGCAGGAATAGGCGCAATGGCTGTAAAACGGCAAAAAGACTGCTAAGCGAAAACTACCCTATATACTGCAAGACAATGCGCGTCGCATTGGCAACCTTGTCGTTACAAGGCGGGTTATTCGGGTTTTGCAGCAGTTCGGCACAGATGATAGAGCCGCCGTGCTGCTGCTTGAATTGTTCGAGCAGTTGCTGTACACGGGCATAGTTGGCTTTCTTGCCGACAAGGTCACCTTGGGTAGAGGACCCGCTGTTTAGCCCTTCCACCATACACATAGCACACACCGCACCGCAAACGCCACGCGTACCGCCTATGCCGCCTCCAAATGATGCAGCCAGACGGAGTGCTTGATCTTGATCAATACCATATAAGTCAGCACAGGCAGCAAAAACAGCTTGCGAACAATTGAAACCTGCTCTGTGCAACTCGCGTGATAACTGAACACGCTGTTCCATTTCGTTCATTTCTTAATAAGTTAGCGCGCAAAGATATTCTATATGACTGATTCAAAAAAATCACCACGATTTTTATCACAAATATATCCAAAAAACATGAATGAAAATGCAGAATAATATTGTACTTTTGCGAAAATTTAGAAAAAACAAAAAAGACAAATAACTCTATGGCAGCAATGAATACAATTCCTCAACGACTGACCGCTCTTCGCGAGCAGATGAAACAAGCAGGCATCAGTGCCTACATCGTACCCGGAACCGACCCGCACAACAGCGAGTATATGGCAGCCCACTGGGCAGAAATGCAGTGGATCAGCGGATTCCAAGGCGAGACAGGTACGGCAGTTATCACCACGAACCAAGCCCTGCTTTGGACTGACAGCCGCTATTACCTGCAAGCCGAACAGGAACTGCAAGGCACCACCGTCAGCCTTATGCGCGAGAGCGACATCGACTGCCCCACCATCGCCCAATGGCTCAAACAGAACGTACAAGGCACGGTGGCTGTCAATGCCGAGATGTACACCGTCAATGCTTTCTCCTCTCTGCGTGAAGCCATCTCACCGCTACCGCTGACCACCTGTGACCTCATACGCCCCATCTGGACGGACTGCCGCCCCGACATACCGATGAACCCGCTCTATGTCTATCAAGACTGCTATGCCGGCGAGTCGGTAGAAAGCAAACTCACCCGCGTCCGCCGGGTACTCAAAGACGAAAACGCACAAGCCCTGCTCATTGCCGCCTTGGACGAGATAGGCTGGCTCTTGAACATTCGAGGCACGGACGTGGATTATACGCCCTGCGTCATCGGTTATGCGCTCGTGGAAGAGAACCGCTGCACCCTCTTTGTGGACAGCCGCAAAGTCAGCGCAGAAGATGCCGCCACATTGCAAGCCAAAGGCATCACCCTCTGCCCCTATGATAGTATCTATGACGCGCTGCACGAAGGGAAGAACACGACCGTCATCCTTGACGGTAACCGCGTCAATGAGGCGCTGTATGAAGCACTATCCGAAGGCAATAATAAAGTAAAACTGATCTCCCCATGCCCCGTACAGAAGATGATGAGCATCAAGAACGAGACGGAGATACAAGGCGAACGCACGGCGATGATTGAAGACGGCGTGGCTCTGACCCGCTTCTTCCGCTGGCTTGACCAATGGCAAAACAAACGGGATAGCGATGAGACCGAACTGACCCTTGCTGCCCGCTTGCACGACTACCGCGCACAGGGTAAGCACTTTATGGACGAAAGTTTCTGCACCATCGCCGGTTGGAATGCCAACGGTGCCATCGTTCACTACCACGCCGAGCCGGACAAATGCGCCCGCATAGAAGGCGACGGCGTGCTGCTCCTTGACTCCGGCGGTCAGTACCTCGACGGCACTACCGACATCACCCGCACCGTCTGGATTGGAGACGAAACAAAGATCACCGACCAGCTGCGCCGCGACTATACACTCGTTATGAAAGGACATATCGCCCTTGCTCGTGTCCGCTTCCCCAAAGGTACGCGCGGCAACCAATTGGACATCCTCGCTCACCAATATATGTGGCAGGAAGGCATCACATACGGACACGGCACCGGTCACGGCGTGGGGCACTTTATGGGCTGCCACGAAGGAC
>CAMOHN010000119.1 GCA_946615455.1 uncultured Bacteroidales bacterium | reverse complement strand
GTTATCGCCGAGGCATGCCCCTGCAAGCCGACCCGACCGTCATTTTTGCAGTAGGGGATTTTCGTATACGAAGGGTATTGAATCGTCATTTGGCATACGATTCGCCGTACAATACCTACAAATATGTCGGTTTGCCGCCCGGACCAATACGCTGTGCCACAGGTGCTACTATTGACGATGTGCTCAATGCGCCCGCCACCAATATATTGTTCATGTGCGCCAATCCGGACTTCTCCGGCTCGCACATTTTCACCTCGTCTTATGCACAACATGTTGATGTGGCACGACGCTATCGTGTGGCACTAACCGAGCGATTAGCCGAACAAGAGCGACAAAAAGAATTGGAAAGTCAAACCGACTAATACTCGTCCAACTCTTTGCATTGCAGATTGGCATCCAACACCTGAATGGGGTGTTGACTTTCGAAAGACGGTGAGAAGATACTCATCGTCTCTTCTTTTCCCTCATAGATAATATAACCGGCGTCCAGCAGCGAGTGGTAAAGAACCATGGTGCTCATGCATTTGTCCTTATTGGCTTTTAGAGCAGACACTTTTTCGGGGTATGCCTCCCGATATTGGTCGGACATCCATACAAAAAGAGGTACATGATATTCGTAGCGACTGCCATAAAAGGAGCCGTGCATGAGCATATTGCGTTCGTCGTCCAAGAGGTTTTCTCCATGGTCGCCCACATAGATGAGCACCGAGCGTTTGCCTTTAGCTTCCAGACGAAGAATGATTTCGTTGATGAAATGGTCGGTATAGCGTATGGCATTGTCATAGCTATTGACCAACAATTCGCGTACTTCGCCCAGCAAGTGTTTGTCATGCAGCAGCAAGCTGTCGCGGCGTATATCACCCACAATGGTGCGCAGGTCACGGTCTTTCATGTCAGGTACAAACACGCTGAATGACTTGGGATAACGCGCCGAGTATTTATAGTGACAGCCAAGCGAATGTATGACAATCATTTGGGAGCCCTCTTGGATACTCAATTCCGTTGATAAGGGTGCTAACAGGACAGAGTCCATATAGGAACGCTGCAGACGGTCTTCGGAATCGAAATAGTACGTTTGATTGCAAGAGGACGATATACGCAACAGTTGCGAATTGGTGAAACTCTGGTCAGCAATCCACGATGTCCGCCAGCCGGCTGCTTGGTAGGCTTCGACCACACTTTTTTCCGTATATAAAGGGATTATATCTTCGGGTGTGGCGCGCGAAAGCATCATGGGGACACTGATGGCGGTGAGGTTGCTGACAGTGTAGCAGCTGTCAAAGGAAACCAATTGGTGCTCACGCGCCATGAGCAAAGGCGATGTCGGACGGTGATAGCCATTGAGTTGCCAATGGTCGTAACGCGATGTCTCACCGATAAGGAAAACAACAATATTCTCGTCGGAGGTCTGATTGCTGCCAATGAAAAAGTCAAACGACGAGAGCAGGGCTTCGTTATGACGGATGGTTTGCCGCAGTTTGACTAATTGAGCCGACTGAGTGACAAAGTGGGCGGGACTGGCATGTTGCACCGCAGGGCTTTGCCAAGCCACCAAATAGAAAATCAGGCAAACAGCAGCCACCGAATAGCGAACCCATGCGTTGGCTATAAGATACTCGTTCCGGATATTGTGACGCAACAGATAAAAGTAGGTGCTCCACAAGGCTATCGCGAGAGCCAATACCCACCAATAGGTGGTAAACAACTCCCACAACTCGCCCGGCTCCGCAATGACACAGGTATAGAGAAACTGGATGGAGGTGGTGGCATGATTGAGAATCAAGTGCACAATCTCCACACCGCTCGGGATGAAGGTGACAGAGGCTATGTAGAAGAATGTCTTGCGTTTGAACAGACTGATGCCTGCCACATAGATGCATGTACCTGCCAACAAGAAGAGAATGTGATTCCAGAACCCTTCCCCAAAATCCTCTGCCAGCCAAACTCCCAAGAGAGTAGGGGAGCAAAGGAAGAACAACATACCTGCTATGGAGCCAATCTCTTTACGTGTCATCACCCTAACTTCTAACTTCTAACTTCTTATTACTATTCTTATAGCGTTTGAGTCGTTGTTCCCAGCGTTCGCGTGCGTATGCCTGCATGTCCGCCACCTCGTCGTTCTCGTCTAAGATCTCAAGACCGAAAATGGTTTCAATGATGTCCTCCATGGTCAGGATACCCTGAAAACAACCATATTCGTCTATGATGACTGCAATCTTACTCCGTTGTTTGAGCAGCATATCAAAGATCTCACCGATTGACATATCTTCATTAAACATTGGAACGGGGCGTTTGATTTCGCCCAAGCGTTTGCCAAAATTATCTTCGGTAAGGTCTTCAAGGGCATCATCGCGCAAGACATACCCGGTGATATATTCGGGCGACTCAGCATAGACCGGGATACGAGAGAAGTGGTCATATTTGTCGCTGTCGTAGTACTGTCTGAGAGTCATCCGTTCGCTGGCTATGGCTGCCACCACGCGCGGGGTCATCACCTCATAGGCTTTCACATCGTCCAAGTGCATGACGTTGCGTATGATTTTCTGTTCGTCCTCCTCAATCACGCCTTCTTCTTCGCCTACACTCGCCATTGCCACCACTTCGTCGCGGCTGACCGAAGCTTCCTCTGTTTCCGGGAACAGGCGGGATATCCAACCTATGAGTAGTACAAAGGGGTACATAATGACAATGAGTACGCGTATCATGTAGGCGGCAAAACCCATCAGCCGTTTCCAATTGGAGGTACCCAGTTTTTTGGGAATAATCTCAGAAAAGATAAGGATAAGCAGTGTCACAATGGCACTGACCAGTCCGAACCACTGACTGCCAAAGACCAAGGTCGCCTGCTGCCCGACACCGGCGGCTCCCACTGTGTTGGCTATGGTATTGAACGAGAGAATGGCAGCCAAAGCTTGATCAGGCTCGGTCTTATAATGTTTCATGAGCCGTGCCGGTGCATAGCCTTCCTGTTCACGCAGGGTGATGTAACTGAGCGTTGTGCTCATCAACACAGATTCCAATGTCGAACACAAGAACGACACTGCCATTGCTAAAAGCAAAAAGGTAAGTAGTAAACCCATAATCTGTGGTGGCTATAGT
>CAMOHN010000118.1 GCA_946615455.1 uncultured Bacteroidales bacterium | reverse complement strand
CCCCATCGGTATGATTTCAAACCGACCGGCTAACGACTCCGTCAGCCCTTTCTTCAGCAGCAGTCGCGACGATCCTAACAGCACCACCTTGATGCCCAAGTCGTTAAACGTGTCCGCGTCCCATTCGCGCTTGACCTGCTCGCTCCAGTTGTTGATCTTGTGAATCTCGTCAATGGCAAGCACTGTCTCCGAATAGCCGTTGAAGCGCATCCAAGCGCGCACTTCTTCCCATTGGGAGGCTATCCACTCATTGTCTTCCGCATCCACGCCGTCTGCATTGAGAAAGCGGAAGGGAATAGCCTGTTGCTGCAGTGCCTGCTTCACCGTGGTCGTCTTGCCCACTTGTCGCGGACCGGCAACCACCTGAATCGTTCGCCTCGGCTCTTGCAGCCGCGCAATAATCTCCTGTATTTGTACCCGCTCTATCATAACCGCATCGTATTTATCAGATTAAAAACGCCGCAAAAGTACAAAAATCTGCAATTCTGCAAAAATAAATCTGCGATTTCTCTCATAAAAATCTGCGATTCTCATTTCAAAAATCTGCGATTCTTCTTCAAAAAATCTGCGATTTCAGTCCGGACGCGATACCTGTCAAGACATCTCTAACATGCGGTGAATACTGCGAACAGCTTGTTTTGCTATATTATAAGGTACTTCGACTGTGTTTGTTTCATCGCGCAATGTGTCGCGCAACTTCTCCAACGTAATCATACGCATATACTCGCACTCGTTGCACGAACAACCCACACTTTCCGTCACTTCCGGCGGAACGGGAATGAAACGTACATCGGGACACGACTTCTGCATCTCGTGGATAACGCCCCACTCGGTAACGATGATGTACTCAGGGTCTTTATGCTCGCGCACATAATTGAGTAGAGCCTGCGTCGAACCCACGACATCGCTTAGGTTGATAATCACCTGCTTGCACTCGGGGTGGGTCAGCACTTTGGCGTTCGGGTGTTCCTGTTTGAGGCGCATCAAGGCTTCGGCGGAGAAACGCGCATGCACGTGGCACGAGCCGTTCCACAGTTCCATCTGCCTGCCTGTCATCGAGTTGATGTAGTTGCCTAAGTTTTGATCCGGTCCGAACAGAATCTTTGCGTCCTTTGGCAATTGATTGACAATCTTGAGCGCATTGCTGCTTGTTACCACCACATCCGTCAGGGCTTTTACCTCGGCGGACGTGTTCACATAGCTGACCACCGTATAGTCGGGGTGCTGCTCCTTCCACTTCCGCAGGTCGGCAGCCTGACAACTGTCTGCCAAACTGCATCCCGCCTGCGGGTCGGGAATCAGCACTTTCTTGTCGGGACACAGACACTTGGCGGTTTCTGCCATAAAGTGCACACCGCACATCACGATGATATCCGCCTCGGTTTTGGCAGCCTGCTGCGCGAGGGCAAGGCTGTCGCCGATAAAGTCAGCCACATCCTGCACCTCACCGCGCTGGTAGTAGTGCGCCATTATGACCGCTTTCTTTTGGCGGCATAGGTCGCGTATCTCTTCTTGTATAGTCATAGCAAACGATTTAGAGGATCTCTTTCAGTATCTCGCTCACGGTCGGGTGGGGGAATACCACCTGTTGCATTTCTTCCACCGTGTAACCCATACGGACAGCAAACGAAGCGGCTGCTACAAACTCCGAGCAGGGATTGCCAATCATGTGCACACCCAAGACGGTGTGCTTCTTGCTATCGACAATCATCTTGCACAGACCCGTTTCGCCTTCGTTCTCGGCTACAAAACGCCCAGAGAACGCCATGGGGAGCGTATGAACTTCGTGGGGGATGTCTTGCAAGTCTTTTTCGAGCATGCCCACCGATGCTATCTCGGGGTTGGTATAGACCACAGAGGGGATGGCATTGTAGGCTATGCGCTGAACGGGGATGCGGTGCAGCATGTGCCCCACCGCCACTTCGGCTTGACGGCTTGCTACGTGCGCTAACATAATCTTGCCCGTCACATCGCCTGCGGCATAGACATTGCTTAGGTTGGTTCGCATCATGTCGTTGACCACAATACCACGGTTCATTTCCATGTCTGTCAGGGCTTCCAAACCGGCTATATTGGCGCGGCGACCGACGCTGATGAGTACGCGCTCGGCTTCCAAGGTCAGTGTCTCGCCTGTTTCGGCTTGGGCGGTCACCTTGCCGCCATCCAACTGCATAACTTTGGTTGAGGTGAGAATGCGAATGCCTGCTTTCTCATATTTGTCGCGCAGAACCTTGACGATATCCTGATCCAGATTGGGCAGAATAGTCGGCATGGCTTCTACCACAGTAACGGGTATTCCCAGTTCGTGATAGAGTGTAGCAAACTCCATACCGATCACGCCGCCGCCTACAATCAGTAGTGATTGGGGCAGTTGGGAGGTAGCAAGGGCTTGGGTAGAGTCCCATACGGCGGCATTGTCTTTCACACCGGGAATGGGAGGAACAAAGTTGCTCGAACCGGTGCAGATGAGCAGGTTCTCGGCTTCGTATTGTTCGCCGTTTGCCTCAATCACCACCTTTTCGTCCGTGCGGCTGACTACCTTGGCTGCCGCATTCACCACGGTGCAAAAGTCGCTCTTTAGGCGTTGTTTGATACCTGCCACTAATTTGCGCACCACTTTCTGCTTGCGCTGTACCATCTTTGCATAGTCAAACTCGACGGCGCCGGCTGTCACGCCATACTTGTCGGCATGCAGTGCGTTGTAATACTGTTTTGCACTATAGAGCAGGGTCTTGGTGGGAATGCAGCCCACATTGAGGCATGTGCCGCCAAGGGTGTCTTGCTCAAACAATACAACTTCTTTACCGGCTTTCAAAGCCTGCTCGGCGGCGGTGTAACCGGCAGGTCCGCCACCAATAATAGCCAAAAAATACTTCATATCAGAAAAAATAAGTTAGAATGAATAGGCAGAAAACGGAAAGCCCTGAGCGGGCTGGAAGATTGGTAAAAAAACATGCGCAATGCGTTGTCGATACAACTGCATTGCGCATATTGTCAATTATTTTGTTCACAGGTTTACACAACGGGTTTTGTATCGCTGTGGAGCATAGGGGACTCGAACCCCTTACCTTAACATTGCGAACGTTACGCTCTACCAGATG
>CAMOHN010000117.1 GCA_946615455.1 uncultured Bacteroidales bacterium | reverse complement strand
TTGCCGCTGACGCGCAGACACTTCTGGCTGTCTGCCACACGCGGATGAACAATAGGGTCATTGCCCAGTATGATACCTTTCCAAGGGTTCATTCCGGCATTGGTGAACATCAAGGTGGGGTCATCTTTGATAACCATGGGGGCACTGGGAACGATGGTGTGCCCTTTCTGTGCCATAAAGTCCAAAAAGGATTGGCGTATTTGTTGTGCTGTCATCATAGGGGTAGTTCGTTATGTCTGGGTTCGCGCTCTTTCTGTTCGCGCTGAATGATTTTCAGTGGGTCTTTTTTCAGTTCTTCGTTTTGTGTGCGTGTCTGCCATAGGTCGATAGCCATATAGAGAGCATGGCGGAACGATGTGGGGTCTGCTTGGTTTTTGCCGGCAAGGTCGTAGGCGGTGCCATGGTCTGGTGCCGTGCGGATGATGCTCAAGCCTGCTGTATAGTTCACTCCGTTCATATCCAACGACTTGAAAGGTATCAGTCCTTGGTCGTGGTACATGCCCAGCACGGCATCAAAATGCACATACTTGCCTGCTCCGAAGAAGCCGTCAGCCGAGTAGGGGCCAAACACGGTCAATCCTTCTTCCACGGCTTGCTCCACAGCGGGACGGATGATGTCTTTCTCTTCCGATCCGAGCAGTCCGTTGTCGCCGGCATGAGGGTTGAGTGCCAGCACGGCTATACGCGGCTGACCGATGGTGAAGTCCTCGCGTAGCGTCTGGTTCAGTATGCGCAGTTTGGCAAGCACACGCTCTTTGGTTATCAACGATGCCACCCGCCCGATGGGCACATGATTGGTCACCAGTGCCACACGCATGCAGTCACTCACCATCATCATGAGCGAATCCTGCCCGTTGCCGAAATGGTGGGTCAAGTACTCCGTGTGTCCCGAGAAGCGGAAGCCGGGCGACTGGATGTTCTCTTTGTTGATGGGGGCTGTCACCAGAGCCTGCACTTTGCCGTCCTTCAGGTCCTGCACGGCACGGTCCAGTGCCGCCAGACTCGCCTGACCGGCAGTCTCGGTGCTCAGACCCAACTGCACCTGTGTGTCGTCTCCATAGCAGGTGATAAGGTTGATCTTGCCCTCTTTGGCTTGAGCGGCATCACTGATGAGGTTAAACTGCAATTGGCGCACCTCTTCGTTCAAGGTGGCTATATGCTGGCGTGCCACCTTGGCATTACCATATACAATAGGCTTACAGATCTCGGTGATATGCTGATCAGCCAAGCCCTTCAACACAATCTCATAGCCGACTCCGTTGATGTCGCCGGCGGTAATAGCTATCGTGGGTTTCATGAGACAAAATGCACTTTTTGATAATTCAGTTTTTCCAATTCATACTGCCGGCGCTCCTCATTCTTGTAGCCGATTGAGATGAGGCACAGCACGGTCAGATGGGCGGGTATGCCCATCTCGCGACGGACGACCTGCTCGGCTTCGTCACGCTGATAGACATGACACCAGCAGGCTCCCAGTCCCTCGTCTTCGGCTGCCAAGAGGATGTTCTGCGCCGCAATGGCACCATCCGCCTGCCATGTATCTATGAGCGATGTGTCCAAAGCCACAGCCACCACCACGGGGGCAGTCTTGAGCATGGTGGCACCCGCTTGCTTGCACGACTGCAAACGCCCTATAAGGGCACGGTTATCGGTCACATAAAACTCCCAGGGATTCATGCGCTTGCCCGACGGAGACATCAGGGCGCATTGCAGGATACGATCCAGTTTGTCTTTTTCCACCGCACGGTCGGCATAGTTCCGAATGGAACGACGGCGGCGGCATAGTTCCAAAAAATTGTCCATTGTTTTTTTCGAAAAGTAAACGGCGGCAAAAATAAGGCAACCTGCATAAATGAGCAACTTTTTGTCAAATTCGACCTATTTATTGGCAGAAAAATTGTATTTTTGTTTTGGTAAGAGAGACAATCTACCCTACCTTTGTCGCTCAAATAAAACATTGAACAAAATATTCATCCCCACCAACTAACAACAACATGCATTTATGAAGAAGTTTTTATTTTCTCTTCCGCTCCTGTTGTGGAGCATGGCAGTTGCAGCGCAGCAGCAACTGATTGTTGAGCCGCTCAACGCCGACGAGCAGGCATTCGCCATTGCCCAAATAGGCAAGCTCACCATGGACAGCCAAACGCTGTATCTCTATGCCACCGACGGCACCCTGCTTGGGCAAACCGACTATGCCGACCTGAGACTGATTCGTTTTGCCAACCGCACCGACCCCACCGAACTGAACGACAACACGGTCGGCCTGCGCGTCTATCCCAACCCTGCTACCGAGAGCATCGTCATCAGCGGGCTGCAAAACAAACAGGCCGTGCGCGTCTATGACTTGAACGGCAACATGCTGCTTAGCCAATCGGCGCAAGCACAAACCGTTGTACCCGTGGGCAACCTGCCCGTAGGTAATTACCTGCTGCAAGTAGGTGCACAAGTAGTCAAATTCATCAAACAATAACCCCCCATATTTTTTAATTCGTATGAAACATACTTTTCTCTCACTGACGACCGTTTTGATGGTCGCATTATCTGGAGTCACCTCGTTTGTGAACGCCCAGACCGTCACAAAAATGCGCATTTGGCAACAAGGACAAGTGCAATGGATTGCCAATGTGCAGGATGTGGACAGCATCACCTTCGTTGAAACGGGCATCACCTCTATCACTTTATCCAAAACGGCGGTCACCCTTGCCAAAGGAAGCGACATCCGTCTGACTGTTTCAGCCAACGACAATCTGCAAGGCACCTATACATGGGCTTCCGCTGACGAAGAAATTGCCACTGTGAATCAGTACGGTGCCATCACCGCCCATAAAATAGGTCAGACCACCATCACGGTTACGGAAACAACGACCAACCTAAAAGCCACCTGCGCCATCACTGTGGTGCGTGAACTGGAAACAATCAAGTTCACCCAAGCCACTGTTTCTTACTTCAATAGTGCCGACTACCTTGCCACTTTGGACACCGTAGATAGCTTATGGTATTACACCAATGATAATGGTGAGACTATCTATCTGCGCGGTATGCTCGTGGATGTGCAAATGGATATCTTCTCTGACGGATTCTATATCAATGACAATGGTATGTATGACGG
>CAMOHN010000116.1 GCA_946615455.1 uncultured Bacteroidales bacterium | reverse complement strand
CACACTCATCTATATTGTCCATTAAGCCCAATGAAACGCACGCTGACCACCATTATACTGACGCTCTGCCTGCTGCCCTTGTTCGCTCAAGGTCGCAGTGGTTTTCAGGTGGGACTGCAAGGGGGTACCAACACGCGTTTTGACAACGACCGTACCGCCTTGGGCTTTGGCGGAGGGTTGGATATTGATTATGTTTATTTTGCCTCACTTAGCAGTCGATCGCAATTGGGTGTTCAGATAGGTGTGGGGGTCGAGTGGACTCGCTCAGCTCTCAACCGCCGGTTATCAGCCCAACAAGATGTGATGACCTACAACCCGCAACCCGACGGACAGATGACGGCTATTCCAGTACACTATATGCTGTCTGCCGACGCGCACTATACTGACCAACAAATGGCGGCTACGGTGCCCGTCAGATTGGCACTGCGTTTGAGCGGCGTTGCCATAGACCTTGGTCCGACCTTGCATTTTCCGCTGCGCGACTCCTATACACTGTCACTCGCGTCGGGTATGGTGGATGCCTATTTCCCGCAATATGGTGTACATGTGATCAACGACCCGACTATGGGCGTGTTCCCTGTCACCTCGTCCGACCTAAAAGGCAGCGGTGTTGCTCCGCGTATGATGCTCTCATTGGGAGGAGCCATCGGCTATGAATGGCGTTTTGGACGCCAAGCCTATCCGCGCGCCTATTCGCACTATGCAGCTGCCGCCACCGAACACAGACTGACCGTGCAATTAGTGGCAGACTATCCCGTCTGGCAGAACAGTACCTTCACCCTGCCGCCGGTGAACATCATAGCTTCGGCTGTACCCATGCCGCCTATCTCCCTGCCTGCATTAAGCCGACCACTAAGCATAGGTATTCGGGTGGCATACAGTCTATTCCCATCGACACAAAGCCGTCGCTTCCCCTGCTCGTGCAGTCGATAGCGCCTAACCATAATAATCGTTTCACGATAATCATCAACTCTTTGCTATGAGAAAACACACACTCCTGCCACTCTTTCTCATGCTGCTGAGTAGCATGCTCTATGCGCAGCAAGAACGCACCTTGTGGAACGGAATCAACTACCTGCTCAACCCCATTGAGGGCACGGCACAAGTGACCGAGACTCCCAAAGTGAGCGGGGACCTGCTCATTCCCGAACAAATAACCGTAGGTACACAAACCTACATCGTCACCGAGATTGGCGAAAAAGCATTCAAAGGGAACAAGAAACTGACCGCCATCGTGCTACCCTCAACCATCCGCCGCATCTACCGCAACGCCTTCGACGGCACGGGCATCATGACCAACAAAGCCTTTTGGAACGAGGGCGTACTCATCATTGACAGTTGTCTGATTGCTGCCAACAAGGACATTGCACCCAAATACACGGTGCCGGAAGGAGTTAGGCTGATTGCCGCAGGCGCTTTTGAGAACAACAAAACACTCACCCGCGTCATCCTGCCCGAGGGACTGACAGAGATAGATCACGATCTGTTCAAGGGCTGCAAGAACCTCACCAAGATCAACATACCTGCCTCGGTGCAGCGCATCGGACAAGATGTGCTGACAGGCACGGCATTGCTTACCGACGAGAAACATTGGCGTCGAGGCGCTTTCTATATAGACGGCTGTCTGATTAAGGCAACCGAGACCATATCGCCCAAGTTCACCTTCCCCAAGAAGACCCGTACCCGTCTGATTGCCTCAGGCGCTTTTGCCGATAACCCCGTGTTGCACAGCATTGTGCTGCCGGACAGTCTGCAAGAGATTGCCACAGCCTTGTTCAAGGGCTGCACCGAGTTGCAGGAAGTGACCATTCCTGCCACCGTCCGCCGTGTTGAGCGTTTTGCGTTCTACAACTGCGCCAAACTGCGTCATGCCTTGCTACCCACCGACCTTGTTTCGTTGGGTGAAGCCGCCTTTTTCGGCTGTCTCAACCTGCAGGAACAACAACTCTCCAACCTTTTGACAGGCATACCCGTAGCCTGCTTCAGCCAGTGCCGTAGTCTGACACAACTACCGTTCCCCACAGCCCTCAAGCGTGTGGAAGACGGAGCCTTTGCCGGCTGCACTAAGTTGGAAGCACTCAACCTGCCCGCCACCGTCGAGTTCATAGGCGAGATGGCTTTTGCCGGTTGCATGGGGCTGACCCGCGTGGAAGTGCCCGCAGCCGTCAATATGGTGGGCAAAGGGGCTTTCAAAGACTGCATTCACCTCTACACCGTGCGTTTTCCGGAAACACTCTATGCCATCGATGACGAGGCTTTTTCCGGCTGCTTGGCGTTGGAAAAACTGCCCTGCCCGAAGGACTTGTTCCGCATTGGCAAACGCGCATTCTATAACTGCCAAAGTCTGGACAACATAACCTTCAACGACCATTTGCATGCCATTGAAGATGAAGCTTTTCACCATTGCATCAAGATGACCGTTGTCACCTTGCCCAAGGAGTTGGAGACATTGGGTGACGGTGCTTTCGAGCAGTGTATCAATGTTCGGCATGTCAACATGAACGAGACCATAGAACGCATTGGTGACCGCAGTTTTGCCGTCTGCAAAAGCCTGCAAGAACTCTACCAGTCCCCACGACTGACCCACATCGGCAAAGCGGCTTTTGTCGAGTGCCGCAATCTATCCAAGGTCACATGGAGCGACCAGTTGGAAGAAATTGGGCAAGAAGCCTTCATGGACTGTATCAAGTTGCAAACGCCGCAAGAAATGGGTGGCGTACGCATGGGTAAGAACGCTTTTAAGAACTGCCGTTAAAAACTGCCCGCACCATGATTCTGAATTACATCTGGATAGCTCTCATCCTCGTAGGCATTTTGGTGGGTTGCATACATGCCGTTGCAACCGGTGAGACGGGCATTTTCAATGACATGCTCAACTCCACCTTCTCCAGTGCCAAGACGGGTTTTGAAATTTCCATCGGTCTGACCGGTGTGCTCTCGCTATGGATGGGCATCATGAAGATTGGTGAACGTGGCGGAGTGGTCAATCGCCTCTCGCGCGTGGTCAGCCCGTTCTTCACTCGCCTGTTCCCTGAACTGCCCAAGGGACACCCTGCCTTTGGCAGCATGCTGATGAACCTGAGCGCCACCATGCTCGGCATAGACAATGCCGCCACACCGCTCGGCTTGCAAGCCATGC
>CAMOHN010000115.1 GCA_946615455.1 uncultured Bacteroidales bacterium | reverse complement strand
GCCACCATGCTCGGCATAGACAATGCCGCCACACCGCTCGGCTTGCAAGCCATGCGCGAGATGCAGGAGAGCAATCCCGACAAACAGCGCGCGTCTAACTCTATGATCATGTTCCTCGTGCTGGTCACCAGTGGACTGACCCTCGTGCCGGTGAGCATCATGACCTATCGCGCACAACTCGGTGCAGCCAATCCTGCCGATGTATTCTTGCCTATACTGCTTGCCACCTATTTTGCCGCTATGGCGGGGCTGATCAGTGTCGCCATTGCACAGCGTATCCGTCTGTGGGACAAGGTGGTGCTTGGCACATTAGGCGGACTGACCGTATTCGTGGGGCTTATCCTTTGGGCAGCAATGAGTCTGCCGCAGGAAACGGTGACCACCTGGTCCACTGTCTTGGCAGCCGTATTGCTTCTTGGCGTCATTGTGTGGTTCATTTTGGCTGGTCTGCGCCGGCAAGTCAATGTCTATGATGCCTTCATTGACGGTGCTAAAGACGGCTTTCAGACCGCCATCGGCATCATCCCCTACCTGATTGCCATTCTGCTGGCTATCGGCATCTTCCGTGCCAGCGGAGCCATGGATTATGTCGTTAGCGGGACGGCTTGGTTAGTGTCGCTCATGGGACTGAATGCCGACTGGGTACCTGCTCTGCCCACTGCATTGATGCGTCCGCTCAGCGGCAGCGGAGCACGCGGAATGATGGTGGATGCCATGGTGCAGTATGGAGCCGACTCGTTCGTAGGCCGATTGGTAAGCATTGTCCAAGGCAGCACCGACACCACATTCTACATATTGGCAGTCTATTTTGGCAGTGTCAAGATCAAAGACACACGCTATGCCGTGCTGTGCGGACTGATTGCCGACTTCTGCGGTATCTTGGCTGCCATCTTGCTGGGATACATATTCTTCTATTGACGACCGAAAATTCATAACCCTAATACTATACGATTATGGCAGACGAAAAGAAAATGCCTTCGGCAGAAAAGCTCAAAGCATTGCAACTGGCAATGGCTAAAATAGACAAAGACTTTGGCAAAGGTGCCATCATGCGCTTGGGCGACACCAATGTGGAAGATGTGCCGGTTATTCCCACGGGCAGTGTGGGACTTAATTTGGCTCTGGGCGTAGGCGGTTATCCGCGCGGCCGTGTCATCGAGATTTATGGTCCGGAGTCCAGTGGTAAGACCACCCTCGCCATTCACGCTATGGCAGAGGTGCAACGCCAAGGCGGCATTGCTGCCATCATCGATGCCGAGCATGCTTTCGACCGTTTCTATGCCGAGAAACTGGGTGTCGATGTGACCAATCTGCTCATTGCCCAGCCTGACAGCGGCGAGCAAGCCCTTGATATAGCCGACGAACTGATTCGCTCCAGTGCTGTCGATCTCATTGTCATTGACTCGGTGGCTGCCCTTACACCCAAAGCCGAGATAGAAGGCGACATGGGCGACAATAAGGTGGGTCTGCAAGCCCGCCTGATGAGTCAGGCCCTGCGCAAACTCACTGCCACCATCAATAAGACGCAAACCACCTGCATCTTCATTAACCAGTTGCGCGAGAAGATCGGTGTTATGTTCGGCAACCCCGAAACCACCACGGGCGGTAATGCTCTCAAGTTCTATGCCAGTGTCCGTCTGGACATCCGCCGCGTGACCGCCATCAAGAACGGCGACGAGGTCATCGGCAACCAGGTGCGCGTCAAGGTAGTCAAGAACAAAGTGGCTCCACCCTTCCGCAAAGCCGAATTTGACCTTATGTTCAACGAAGGTATCAGCAAGGTGGGTGAACTGGTGGACTTGGGTACCGAGATGGGTATTCTCACCAAGAGCGGAAGCTTCTACAGCTACGAGGGCAATCGCCTTGCTCAAGGTCGCGATGCCGTCAAGAAAGTGCTGCGTGACAATCCCGACCTGAGCGACGAGATCGAGCAGAAGATCATGGATAAGGTCAAAAACGGCGAAACCACTGAGTCTTGACCGAACGACAATACATATTGTCCCCCTCCGAGGCAAAGGCTATGGAACAGGCGTACCGTGTGGTGCGCCGTTCCGTTGATGCCCGTCAGCGTCAGTTGCGTGTGTTGCTGACTCTGCTTACGGACGATGCCGGTAAACCCATTGCGCGCCATGCTGCCATACCGCTTTATACCCCACCCGTTTTTCAAGACGTGCACAGCTGCCACAAGGGCGAAGTGATGGTGGTTGGTATGGGACCGGCAGGTCTGTTTGCCGCCCTCACACTACTGCAACACGGCTACAAGCCCATCGTCATCGAGCGGGGCAAAGCCGTCAACGAGCGCAAACAGGACATTGCCCGCCTCAACCGCAACCTCGGACTGAACACCGAGAGCAACTACTGCTTCGGCGAAGGCGGAGCCGGCACGTTCTCCGACGGCAAACTCTTCTCCCGCTCTAAAAAACGCGGTTCCATGCAACAGGTCATGGAGTGGTTTCACTTTTTCGGAGCCGAAGACACGGTGCTCTACGAAACCCATGCACACATAGGCAGCGACCGCTTGCCATCGGTCATACGCAGCATGCGCGAGTGCATTGTCGAACATGGCGGCGAGGTGCATTTCTCTACCTGCCTTGACCAGGCTCTTTGGAACGAGTTGGCTCATAGGCAACAACCCACCCTGCTTGCCATAGGACACTCGGCTCACGATACCTACCGTCTCTTGGACTCCAACGGTGTAACCCTTGCGCCCAAAGGCTGTGCCATGGGTGTGCGAGTCGAGCATCCCCAACCGCTCATCGACCGCCTCATGTACCACCTTCAACACGCATCCAGACAACAAGTGGACGACCTGATAGCTCAAGTGGGACATGCCGCTTACTCACTGGTCACACAGGTACAAGGACGGGGGGTCTATTCCTTCTGCATGTGCCCGGGAGGACATATACTGCCCGCCGGAAGCGATCCTGATGGCTGCGTGGTCAATGGTATGAGCACCTCACAGCGCAACTCGCCCTACGCCAATTCGGGTATGGTGGTCGCCCTTAATGAGACCGACTTTTTTGCTGTCGAACAGGTCACTCCGTTGCGGGGACTGCTCTTTCAGGAGCGATTGGAGCAACTCGCCTATAAGCACGGCAAAGCTCCCTCAGTGGCTCCGGCTCAACGCCTGACGGACTTTGTGTCGGGTCAAGCGTCGCGCTCATTGCCC
>CAMOHN010000114.1 GCA_946615455.1 uncultured Bacteroidales bacterium | reverse complement strand
GAGCTTGCCGCCATTGTAATTGGGGGTACAGATGGACAGCGGACCAATCAGTCCTTCACCATCTTTGGCATATCCGGCATCGCTATGAATAGCCAGCGACAATTCGAAAGGCACCTTGCGCCCGGTGATGGTCGGCATGTAGCAGGAACCGCCTCCTAAGAAGTTGGTCATTAACGAGCGAACATTGATATCGTCGGCATAGTCGTTAGCACCTTCCTTGCTGCTATAGACCTCGTAAGGCATACCTGCCCATTGTGCCGAATAGCGTGCTCCTTCCAAAGCCCTGGGCAGGTTGCTGATTTGTCCGAAGCGCTCAATGTTTCCCATGCCGCCACCGAAGCGCACGGCATCGGTTGTCACGATGCCATGATGAGCACTCTTGTTGGAAACGGTGACGCGGTTGAAAGCGCTATAGCCAGCATCGAAGTCGAACGTTCCCAGATAGACCCATGTGGAGCCTCCCATCTGCTGGTTGACACGGAACTGAGTCTGCTCGCCACGATGCCAGACCGTATAGAGCACATCATCCACGCTGTTGTCGAGCGTCTGATAACTGACATAGACCGCATAGCGTCCTGCTTTGGGGAAGTTTGGCTGGTAGTTTGCCAAGGTCTCATGGGATGCACTGCGTGTGGTCTTCACCATCCGTGCCGTTCCTGCCTCAAAGGGGTTTTCTCTGTCATGATAGACGCCAGAGTGTTTTGCAAATCCCTGCAGGGGAGCCTGTTCCCACTTATGGCTTCCGTTGAACTCGTTGTAGAACCCTTTGTTCGCATCGTTATCGACAATGACCTCTGCTTTCTGCCAGTCGCGTTCACGTGGCGAAAAGACATAAGCTCCCGACAGTTCCAACATGGGAATGAGGTAGGGGATAACTACCGTCTGTGTGAACAGATCCTCCGTTGTGCAGAACAACTTGGGACGCTGAAAGCGCCAATAGCCTTTCTGTTGGTCGTAGAAACTGCCATGGCTTGCCCATAGAGAAATGTGCCGGTTCTGCAACCCGTGGGTGTATTTCACCGGTAAAGAAATGTTCTTGACCCAGGGCTCACCCTGATAGTCGATGTCTCCCCATAGGCGTGACTTGTCGGCATTCTTGGAAAGACGGTTAGGGATAAGGTCGTCGATGCTCATACCGTTAGTCATCACCGTCAGCTGATAGTCCCGATAGACTTTCGGCAACTCGCCCTTGATTTTACGATAGATCCACTCCGTGATTTCCGGTGTGAACTCCTGAGCGGCAAAATAGGAATCGGCGGTAATCACCATTGTACGATCCGTCTTACTCGTCTGCACACTGACCAGCCGCGGCGACTTGCGCATCTTGTTGTGCTTGGGCTTGTAGTTTTCAAAGTACTCCCTCAGCCGTTTCTTCAACTGAGCCTCGTCCTTGGCAGTCTGCGCATGAGCTGGAATGAAAAGAGACAAGAAGATGATGAAAGCCATCACCTTGACAAATTTGATGATGCCGCTCATACCTCTCCTGTCGTAAAGTTTTCGGGGTGCTTACCCTTGAACGGTTTGAAATAAAGCTTGATTTCGCGCATCTGCTCATCGACGTTTCCGTTGGGGATAATCGTCTTGGTACACTGAATCAGTTTGCGCTCGTAATCTACTCCATATAATAATATAGGTATGTTAGCTTTTTGTGCGATAAAATAGAATCCCTTTTTCCATTCCGGATTGAGCGAGCGTGTTCCCTCCGGCGTGATGCACAGTTTGAAGGCAGGCAACTTTTTGGCGGTCTCCGCCAGGTTGTCTGTCATGCTCGTATGCTTGGAGCGCCAAACGGGGATGCCTCCCATTCTGCGGAAAATAGGACCCAAAGGCCAGAAGAACCATTCCTTCTTCATCAGGAAATTACTCTTCAAACCCTGACTCTTGTTGTAAAGCTGTCCTATCAGAAAATCCCAGTTGCTGGTGTGTGGTGCCAGACAGATGATGAACTTGTCGGGATGTGGCTCAGTGACGTTGACGGTCCATCCCATGTATTTATATAGTAGCCAAGAGCAAAAAGATTTCAGCATGAGTGTTATAAGTTATTAAGTTGATCAACAATATCGCTGGCATGAGCGGCAAAGTCTTCCCTTAAGGTCTTGAAATACTTCTTGGCAGGCATGCCAGGTTCGGGGTGAGAGATGCGACGGATAAAGTCGGTCCTGACTTTAATGGCACTGTAAATCAGCGCTTCTGCACTATCGCGGTTGTTGCTATACAAAGAGCAGGCGATGCAGTCAGCAAAAATCTCATCACAAATGTAGTTAATAGTACGTTTCAATACTCTTTTGTTTGCCATAAATGGGTCCTCCTTGATTTTTAATGTTTGATTTTTCAGGTCAAAGATAGGCATTTTTTTTGAGATAGCATAGCATTTAGTACAAAAAAAATATTAAAATGCACAATTTCTTTCCGTTTCTCGCAAAAAAGGATTATTTTTGCATACCGAAAACAGAATTCTATTCATTATAAACAAAGTACGAATATGGAAAAAAGTGCATTGCAGATTGCAAGAGCCGCTTATCAGCCTAAGTTGCCTAAGGCACTTCAGGGAGCGGTAAAGGTGAAGGAGGGCAAACCTACTCAGAGTGTTGGCGACCAGGAAGAAATCAAGAAGCTCTTCCCCAATACCTATGGAATGCCGGTTGTAGAGTTTGAGCCCGCCACAGAGGCTAACAACAAGAAGATGAACGTGGGTGTCATCCTCTCTGGAGGTCAGGCTCCTGGCGGTCACAACGTCATTACCGGTCTCTTTGACATGGTAAAAAAGCTGAACCCTGAAAATCGTCTCTATGGTTTCATCCTTGGTCCTGGTGGTTTGGTTGACCATAACTACATGGAGTTGACCAGCGATATTATTGACGAGTATCGTAATACCGGTGGTTTCGACATGATTGGTTCCGGTCGTACCAAGTTGGAGAAGGTAGAGCAGTTTGAGAAGGGCTTGGAGATTATCCGTAAGCTCGACATCAAGGCCATCGTGATTATCGGTGGTGATGACTCGAACACCAACGCCTGTGTGCTGGCTGAATACTATGCTGCCAAGAACTACGGTGTACAGGTTATCGGTTGTCCGAAGACCATTGACGGTGACCTGAAGAACGAGCAGATTGAAACCTCCTTCGGTTTCGACACTGCCTGCAAGACCTACTCTGAGTTGATTGGTAACATTGAGCGCGACTGTAACTCTGCCCGCAAATACTGGCACTTCATTAAGGTGATGGGCCGTTCGGCTTCTCACATTGCCCTGGAGTGCGCCCTGCAGACCC
>CAMOHN010000113.1 GCA_946615455.1 uncultured Bacteroidales bacterium | reverse complement strand
TGCGGCTCATCCGGATATAAATTTCCGCTATACCGTTGAGCCGGAACAAGGACTGTCAGCCGCTCGAAACCGGGGTATCCATCAGGCCAAAGGCGATATACTGGTCTATATCGACGACGATGCACTGGTGGACACATGGTACCTCCGTACTGTGGTCGAATACATGTCCTCCCATCCCGATATCAGCGCGGTCGGTGGTCCTATTCTGCCGCAATACGAGACCAACGAACCCCTTTGGATGACACGCTATACCAAAGAGTTGCTTTGCGGTTATCTCTATTTCGGGGACAAAGTGCGTCCTTTCCCCGGCAATCGCTATCCGGGTGGCGGAAATGCAGCCTACAGAGCAGAGGTATTCCAACATGTCGGACTGTTTAACACAGCGTTAGGACGCAAAGGTAACAATCTCATGGGGGCAGAAGAAAAGGATATCTTCGACAAGATGAAGTCACAGAACATGCGCTTCATCTACCTGCCCGACATGATTTTGCACCATATCATCCCTCAAAAGAAACTGGAACGCGACTATTTTGACCGTCTCACCCTGCAGATAGGTCAGAGCGAACGCCAGCGTACTCTCGCCATATCCAAAACTAAGTACCTGCGTCGCTTGCTTGCCGAAGCAGTCAAGTGGGCAGGTACGCTCGTCCTTTTCGTGGGATATACCCTGAAGATTCAGCCTGCCAAGGGATGGAAGCTTATTCTTTTCCGCCGCAATGTAACACGCGGCTTACTCGGTTTTGGTAAAGCGGATAGGTGAGTAGCACTCCGCTCACAATCAACAGCAACACAACCAGAGCCATGCTCCATCGGTCGGTGACAACGGCACTCGGACGGAACTCCATGTGCACACTGTGCTTACCGGCAGGAATGACCGCTGCACGGAGCATATAGTTCACACGGGCAAGGGGTCTTTCCTCACCGTCCACATACAAATGCCAGTCGTATGGATAATAAATCTCCGAGAACACTGCTACACGCGGTTGGGTCAGGCTTGCCGTATAGTCCAACTTGTTAGGTGCATAGGCAGTCATCTCAATGACATCCGTGTCACTGGCTTCGCCTGCGCCGGTTAAGGCCTGCTCGAACTGCCGGTCGGCTACGGCATGGCGACGCAAGTCCATGTCCCACAATGCTTCACTCTCCTCGTCAGGCGTATCCACATATCGCACATCGTCCACCAACCACACACTGCCAAAAGCCTGTCCATTGCGCTGCACACCGTCACGGGTTACCACATACTTGGTATTAAGCATATTCAGCACCTGCATGTTGTTGCGGCTGATATGCGAATCAATCAGGTCCTGATACCTACGCAACTTGACCGCACTATAGCCGCCTATCGACTTCAGACGGTACGATGTGCGGGCATCGTTGAACGTGTTGGCTGCCACATTCAGCACACGGAAGTCCGGCTCCGTGTCGCGCAATATCTGCTCCTCCCAGGGCTGTATGGCAAAATAACGAGCCGTGTTCTTCTTCGTGTCAAAGTTCTGCGTACCGAAAAAACGCCTGTTCACAGGCACCATATCTGCCACAATGAGCACACCCAACAGCACATACACATACGACGCTTTCAACTTCTCGCTCCATGTGTAGGCTGCCAGCACACACGCTGCCAACGCTATGAATACAAACGACCGCCATGCGTCCGCCTTGAGCATCGCCGCACGCTGGTCTATAATCATACCGTATATATCATTCCCAACCTGACTCTTCCACTGTGCATCATAACTCGATGTGAAATCAAACAGCGTTCCGCCAAACAGTGCTAATACAAGGCACAACCCGGCCGTCACGCCTGCCGCTATGCAGATGGGCTTGCGGAAAATGGTTCGATCCTCGGCTTGCATCAGTCTTTCTAACCCCAAAAAACCTAACAATGGGATCGTCATCTCCGCCACAATCAGTATGGACTCAACCGCGCGGAACTTATTATACATCGGGAAATAGTCATAGAAGAACTGCGTCAGCGGCATCAGATTGCGCCCCCACGCCAGCAATATGGAGAACAAGGTCGCAATCAATAGCCCCCATTTATACGGCCCAGGCACAATCAGCAACCCCAGCACAAACAGAAAACACACAATGGCACCCACATACACCGGCCCCGATGTGAATGCTTTCTCCCCCCAATAGGTCGGAGCCGACTGGCAGAACTGCTTGGCACTGGCTTTGGGCACACGAGCCTTTACCAATTCATCGTATAACACAGACTTGTCGCCCACATTATAGCCGCTTGCACCGCCCATCAGGTTGGGCACCATCAGGTTCAAGGTCTCCTGCTTGCCATAGGACCAGGCTGTTGCATAGTCTATGTCCAAACCCTTTTGCATGCCCTCTTCCCCGTTGGCTTGAGTCAGTTCGGAGTGCCCGCCGCGCATGGTCTCCGCTAAGTATTCGTTGTTCATCTTGAACCATGACAACTTGGTGCCATAGACTAACAAGGCACAGACAATCAACACGCCCAGATTAATGCCCAACCACTTCCAGTCCTTCGCTTGCGCATATACAAATATTTCCGTCAGCACCATCACACCTATCAGCAGTGCCACATAATAGGTCATCTGCGGATGGACGGTCAAACCGATGAAACCATAAATCAGCACCATCGGTATGCCCAATACATAGTTCTTGCGGAAGATGGCATACACGCCGCCTACGAAGGGTGCCAACGCTCCGATCGCCATCGCCTTGGTGATGTGCCCGGCAGGAATGATGAGCAGAAAATAGGTCGATAACGTCAGCGCAAAAGCCCCCACTATCGATAGCCACGCATTGACGCGGAAACACCGTAGCATCAGGAAAAAACCTAACAGATAGCCTATAATCAGGCCAATGGCATTCCAGTCGCCCGCAAAGCCAAGATGCGTTATCCGCTCCAACAACACGCGCATCTTGTTGGATGGTAATGTGCCTGTAATCTGATAAGTAGGCATGCCGCCAAACATCGAGTTGGTCCACCAGCTTGTCTCCCCGGTCGTCTCTTTATAAACTTGCACCTCATGGGCGGCTCCCTGCCAGTTCATCGTGTCACCGGCTTGCAGCACCTTGCCCTCCAACAACGGACTGCAATACCACATCGCAAAACCGGCAAACAACACCAAGGCAACTATATAAGGGGCTGCCTTGCGCCAAAGACCGACCGGCAGCTTCGGCTCTTTCACTTTCTTTTTTTCCATATTCTTTCTACTTTTGGAGCGCGGTCGCCTGCCTTGTCGGCAGACAGGTCTCCGCCCGCATATATCGCCCGCAAAAGTACAGACCTTTCGCCTTTTGCACAAATCTTGCTGCGTTTTCC
>CAMOHN010000112.1 GCA_946615455.1 uncultured Bacteroidales bacterium | reverse complement strand
GGACTCTCTGTTTGTTTGACAATAGCCGTTTGGGCTAAGGCACAGACCGTGACACTCGGTGACACTATCGCAAAGGATAGTGTGGCATGGGATGTGGCATTGCAAGAGGTAGTGGTGACCGCCAAGGAACTGACCCACAAGGGCAGTGCCAGCGTCATCAGCAAGGATGCCATGGAGCATTTGCAACCTTCGTCGTTTGCCGACTTGGTGAGCATGCTGCCCGGTGCCACTACCCAAGAGCCGTCTATGACGCAGGCACACACCATCCGTCTGCGCGAAGCCAACAACGGTGTCCAAAGTGATGACTTTCAGACATCATCGCTCGGAACCGCTTTCGTTATTGATGGCTCGCCCGTCTCCACCGATGCCAACATGCAGTATGTGCAGAGCGGCAACAGCCAGCAGGACAACGCCCGCCGAACGGTCAATGCCGGGGTGGATATGCGCACCATTTCCACCGACGAGATCGAGAAAGTGGAAATCATTCGTGGTGTGGCAGGTGCCGAATATGGTGAGGTGACCGGCGGAGTGGTGCGTATTGAGCGCACTATGCGTCCCACACCATGGAAAGCACGTTTCAAGGCGGACGGCTTTTCCAAACTCTTTTATGTGGGCAAAGGGGTAGGGTGGAACAACGACCAAACCGTTCTGAATGTAGGTTTGGACTATCTCAATGCCAAGCAGAACCCAACGAACAGTCTTGAGAACTATCAACGCCTGACGGGCACGGCACGCCTGCAACAACGCTGGTCACCTGCCGACTATTCTGTCAAGTGGCAGACCGGCTTGGATTATACAGGCAGCATTGACAACGAGAAGATTGACCCGGATATCCACTTTAACAAGGAAGACTCCTATCGCAGTCAGTACCACCGTGTGGCATGGTCCAACACACTCAACTGGCAGCACAAGGAGCAGGAATGGTGGAAGACAACCTTGGTTGCTGGGCTGTCCGCTTCGTGGGACAAGATTGAGCAGACACGTCTGGTGCAACTCACCACACCCGTCCAACCCGCCATTGACAATATGCAGGAGGGTAACAAAGAGGTCGAACTGCTGCCTGCCAAATACACAGCACGGCATACGGTGGATGGCAGACCGATGAATATCTATGTTCGTCCGCGTGCTGATTTTCGGTTTGATACATGGCACTTGTCACATCGTGTGGCAGCCGGTTTAGAGTGGACTATTGACAAGAACTACGGTCGCGGTCAGGTCTATGACCTTACCCGCCCGCTCAACTACAGCTCGGCTCTTCGTCCGCGTGCCTACACGGACATACCCGCCCGAAACAGCCTTGCATGGTTTGTGCAAGATGCCATCCACTGGCAGTTACCCAAGGCTTTTTCATTGGATTTGGACTTAGGGTTACGGGGAACGAGCCTATTGAGCATGGACAAGGCATACACAATGCAGGGCAAGTGTTATCTTGACCCGAGACTCAACCTCTCCTTGAATATCCCCGTTGCCACGGGCAAACTGCACCTTGCCGGCGGATGGGGCATACACACCAAGACACCAACCTTGTTGCAACTCTATCCCAATCGTGTTTATGAAGACCTGAAAGCACCGGATATAGCTGTCACACCTTCGGACAAGAGCATGAACATCTATACGCACATCATGGACGTGACCAATTATGACCTTACTCCTGCCCGCAACCACAAGTGGGAAGTGCGCGCCGGTGGAGACTTTGGCGGGCATCATTTCTCGGTTACCTATTTTCAGGAACGGATGAACAACGGTTTTCGTCAGTCGCTGCAAGCCCAATCGTTCACCTATCCCATACAGTACCAAGGGAATGAATATACCTATACACGCCTGATTACCTATTCCCAAACCACCAACGGCAGCCGCGTGGACAAGCAGGGCGTGGAGTGGCAGTACCAGAGTCCGCGTATCCAGGTCATCTGCACACGCTTCACCATCAACGGAGCGTGGCTGCGGACGCGCTATCAAAACTCCGAAGCGATGTTCTCTACTGACCGACTGACCGCCGTGGTAGGAAGTACTGCTGTGAAGGACATGTATATCGGCCTGTATGACTGGAACGATGGTACGCTGCGCGAGAACCTGAACACCAACATCATTGCCGATGTGCATATCCCCAAGATCGGACTGACGGTCAGTGCTACCTTCGAGCTGAACTGGTACACCGCCACACAGACACTCACCAAGAACGGCGTGCCGGTAGCATACTTGGACTACTCGGACGGGTTGTTGCACACTTATACGCAAGCCGACCAACAAGATGCCGTACTGCAGCACCTTGTCTTTACCTATAATCAGGACGCGTTCCGCTATCGGCAAGTGCCCTTTGCCGGATATATCAATCTCCGTGTGCAGAAGAGTATCACCCGCTTTGCACATGTGGCATTGTTTGTGAACAAACTATTAGATTACCTGCCCGACTATAAGGTGGACGGGGTGACCATTCACCGCAATGCCAGTCCTTATTTCGGCATGGAAATCAATCTGCATATATAAAAGTGTAACCTTATTTTTGCATGAAGAGGTCGTTATATATTCTATTTGTTCTTTTCATCGCCTTGACCTCGTGTCAATGGCGTGAGCCTGCTGTGGAGAGCAATCCCTGTCGTTTGACTGTGGATGTGGTATTGCCCGACACAGCCTATCTCTCGCCCGATGGGGCAGTGTTGTCGTTCTATGACATCAATCGCAACAGCGAGCAACTGTTCGTGGCCGCTGAGACGGTCGATGACTCAACGCTGCGCTTCTGCTTCGAGGTAGAGAAAGGCTTTTATAACCTGACATTCAAACAGAACTTGTTGTACAAGGGCAATGAGTTGCTACTCCGAGCTTATCTCAATAATCGGGTTGTTGCAACCGATGAAGTGCTGCCGCCGCTGATGGCAACCGTGAGCATGAAGCAAAACGACTTTGTGCTGGCGGAGATCTTCTTTAGCGGCACGGTCACACCAGAGGGGAAGCAATATACTGGCGACAAGTATTTTGTGCTCTACAACAACACGGACTCTGTGCTCTATGCCGACGGTTTGGTGCTCATGGAATCCAAGTTCCTCACTGCCAGGCGTGACCTTGTCACTCCCGACATGATAGACAGTGCTATGACGGTGGATGCCATCTATCGCATACCGGGCAACGGAACACGCTTTCCCGTTGAACCGAGCAGGACACTGCTGATTGCCGACAATGCCATGGATCACCGAACCATGAACAGCAACTCGTTTGACCTTTCCCATGCAGATGTTGAGTGGTATGACCAATCCACCAGTGCCACCGTCACCGATGTGGACAATCCTGAGGTGCCTGATATGGATAAACTTTATT
>CAMOHN010000111.1 GCA_946615455.1 uncultured Bacteroidales bacterium | reverse complement strand
TTGGGAACACGCATGACCACCTTGCCTACCATCACTTCTACTATCACCTATGGTGACGCACAATCCGTGGTAACCTATGCCAACGACTGGGCAGCCGAAGATGTATTGGAAGGCAACCCGGTAGCCGGTACAATCACTTATTACAGCCCTGCTTTCTTCAACGAAGCAGGTGAAACGGTGGTGGTGTTCAACTTCAACCCTTCGGAGATTGATATCTACGACCCGTGCCGTTTTGAAGTGCCTGTGACCGTAGAACGATTGGCTTCATCTGCCTCGGTGGCAGCCTCGGATATTTACTATGGCAACGCCGTGCAGACCTCCTTGCTGACCAACGGCGGACCGACTGCCGGTACATGGACATGGAACGATGCCCGCAACGAGAGTATTCTTCCAGAAGGAACATACAACGACTTGCAGGTGCATTTCACCCCTGCCAATCCCAACATGACCGAATTGGATGCTATGGTCAGCCTGACTGTATTACCCTTGCCCGTGAACACATTCACCAATGCGGCAGGCGACAACGACTGGTCGAATCCCGCCAACTGGCAATCAGGTGTAGTGCCTGCAGGCATCTATCCCGATATAGTCGTAACCGGCGCATTGCAGCTGGACGACGAGATGGTGGAAGTAGGTAGTCTGACCATAGAGAGTACCGGTTCGGTGGCGGTCGTTGCATCCGGCTCCATCATCGTGCAAGAAGCCTCATTGGAGCGCAGCGAATATGGTAGCCTGACCATTGGCGGTAACGGCGAGTTGATTGCCAATGCCAATATACAGGTATCTAACTTCCATATTGAGACTTACCTTGCCGACAAACTGATAGACGAAACGCCTGTACAAGCCTATTCGGGACAAGTGACCAACTTGCATAACCTGACCGTGAATGGTGATGTACGCTTTACTGTTCATTTGGATCCGTCCGGAGAGGCTTCCGAAGGGTGGTATGCGTTTGCAGTGCCCTTTGAGGTAGATGCCCAAACGGGTGTGTATGACCGCAACGGCAACCGCTTGACCTACGGAACACACTATGCTATCGCAACTTACAACGGATCCAAACGTGCACAAGGAAAGCGCGGCTGGGAATACGAACGCGCTACACTGCGTCAGGGCGTATTCTATATGATTACCGTTGCAGACGAGCAGTATAGTACGCTTGTATTCCAAAAGAAGGTTGGCGCATCGTTGACTAACGGTAGCACGTCTATCTCCCTGAACGAATATGCCCTCAACGGCGGACAGACAGGCGATGAAGGATGGAACGGATTGGCTAACAACCAGTTCCACCATGTCAATCTGACATCTGCCCTGACTGACAAAGCTCAAGTTTATCATCACCATACCAATAGTTTTGAGACCATCTTGTTGAGCGACAACAGTTTTGTAGTAGCATCGCCATTCTTCATCCAAGCAGCGGGTTCGGGCAACACATTGATGTTGGAAACGGCATCCCATCCCGTGCTGTATGCTCCCACGCGCAATGGTAACCATGCAAGCGAGTTCTGCGTTCGGTTGGGTAAGGACGAGTCGTCTTATAGCGACCAACTCTTCCTCAGTGCCGACGCAGAGGCTTCCAATCAGTATGAGGCAGGACAGGACTTGCAAAAAGCCAAAGGCGTAGCCGGAGAAGCCAAGGTGGCTCAGATGAGCGTCTGCGGATATGGCATGCAACTATGCGACGCAGCCTTCCCGTTGGCAGAAGACGGTACGGCTTTCTTCCCGCTCAACCTCACTTCGCCCAAGGCACAGAGCCTGCAACTCTATTTGCACCAAGCCGTAGCGGGACAAACACTCTATCTAACTTATGAAGGAACGCCTGTATGGAACTTGAGCGAGTCGGCTTATACGATAGATTTGAACAAAGGCGACAACAACGCCTACGGACTGCTGCTTCGTCAGAACGCACCGCAATCCGCTACGGGCATTGATACATCTGCAAGCGAAGTCAAAACCGACAAACTCATTCGCAACGGTGTGCTCTACATGCTCCGCGATGGCATACTATATGACGCACAAGGCAAGCGCGTGCAATAAAAAAGTGCAATCCGATTTGGTGCATCCGAAAATACAACCTACTTTTGCCGCCGCTATGAAAACAAAAAAGATGTACATCAGTCCTATTACAGACATGCTGGATCTTACGACCCAAGGCATCGTGATGCTGGACTTAGGGACGTTGTCCGGTTTAGGTGAACCGGCTCCTGAGCGCAGAAACAGCCCGTCGCATTCCGCTTGGAAATAAGTATGGATACGTGCAGAAATCAAATTTATTAAAACAGAAGATACTATGAAAAAGTTTTTTGTAATGCTCATGATGGGTATGCTTACCCTTGGTGCTCAGGCACAAATGAGCGTATCGTCCCGTGCAGGCAGCAATGTGATTGACCAACGCGATAACTATATGCTCACGCTCAATGGTGGTAGTTACCAGCTGATTGCCAAAGATTATTTTGACGGCAAGGAGATAGTGATTGAGTTAGGTGACAATCAGAACAACGCCTTGGCATCCATTCTGCAACTGCAAGCCTTGCTGAAGAGTGCAAAGAAAGGTGTAGGCAACTCCGTCAAGTTCGGTTATAAGACCTTCAATTTGGTGAAGCCCAACGGCAACCTGTTCCTCATCTCCGAGGGCGATGCCGACTATAGTATGGCCACTTACACGGTGCTGGTACCGGGTTTGAAAAAGTATAGTAAGTTCCTCAAAGATGTCACCCGTATGCCCTATTCGGTGGGCAACATCAGCAAGTCGGACTTGCAACGCATGCAAAAGAAAATACTGAAGTAATCAGCGCAACTCGGACGCTATGATAGACTATATCCGAGGTGCGAAAGCTGATCTCACCCCCACGCTTGCTGTGATAGACGCAGCGGGTGTGGGGTATGCTGTTAATATCACCCTACCCTCATATAGTCAGCTACAAACCGATGATAACAAGGAGATTAAGCTCTTCATAACAGAGATTATCCGCGAGGACACGCACGACTTGTTCGGTTTTCTTACACGGGGTGAGCGCGCCTTGTTTGAACTGCTGATGACCGTGAGCGGCATAGGTGCCAACACGGCTCGCATGATTTTGTCGGCATATAATGCAGGTGAGGTAAGGCAGATTATTGCCACGGGCAATGCGCGGGCACTCAGCCAAGTCAAGGGTTTGGGTCCCAAGACAGCGCAACGCATCATCGTGGACCTGAAAGACAAAGTGCTGAAGATTGACCTCGGTGCAGACCAAGTGATTGCCTCGGTAGAGGGGGCAGACAGTACAACAAGTGTCAATCCGGTCAAGGAAGAGGCTGTCAGTGCTCTGACCATGCTGGGCTTCTCGCCTGCTGCCAGCAGCAAAGTGGTGGACAAGATATGGCAGG
>CAMOHN010000110.1 GCA_946615455.1 uncultured Bacteroidales bacterium | reverse complement strand
TATTGGTTTAGTTAATAATTCGTATGGTTTGATAAGAAACATGCAATAAGTGTGCCAAAGTATGTGAAAACTGATAAAATGATAGGATTTGTTTGGAAAAACTATCTATTAGACCAGTTTCAGGTCGTGGTGCATACGCAGTTTTTTGGTGCGCATATACCGTTCGTTGTAAGGGTTGGGCTGCACTTCGATGGGTATGTTTTCCACAATCTGAATACCATAACTCTCCAGCCCTACGCGTTTGACGGGGTTGTTGGTCATCAGGCGCAGTTTTTGTGCTCCCATCATGCGAAGTATCTGTGCTCCCACGCCATAATCCCGTTCGTCAGGCTGAAATCCGAGGTGGATATTCGCTTCAACCGTGTCGTCGCCCTGTTCTTGCAGTTTGTAGGCGCGGATTTTGTTCATCAGTCCGATGCCGCGTCCTTCTTGGTTCATATAGACGAGTATGCCTTTGCCCTCTTGGTCAATCATCTGCATGGCTCGGTGTAGTTGCTCACCGCAGTCGCAGCGACGGCTACCCAGCACATCGCCCGTCATGCACGAACTATGCACGCGGCACAGGATAGGCTCGTCGGCTGTCCATTGTCCTTTGGTCAGTACGACATGCTCCAAACCGTTGCTTAACTGGCGGAATGGGGTCAGTTGAAAATCACCGTATAGGGTAGGCAGCGACACGGTCTCGCCGCGTTCAACCAGGTTGCCGTCCATGGCGGCACGCTCTTCGGCGTTCAGCGTGGTGTCCGAGGCAAAGGGGTGGCTCAACCGATAGGCTATCAGGTCTTTGATGCTAATCAGTTTGAGGTCGTAGGTCTTGGCCACCACCTCCAACTGGGGCATGCGAGCCATGGTGCCATCTTCGTTCATTATCTCGATCAGTGCAGCTGCCGGACGCAAACCGGCAAGGCGCATGAGGTCAATGGAAGCCTCGGTGTGTCCTGCGCGACGGAGTACACCGCGTGACTGAGCATAGAGCGGATTGATATGTCCGGGACGACCAAAGGTCTCAGGGCGCGAAGTGGGGTCGGCCAAGGCGCGAATAGTGGCTGCTCGATCGGCTGCACTGACACCCGTGGTGCAACCCTCTAACTTGTCCACTGTCACCGTGAATGGGGTCCCCAGCATAGACGTGTTGTTGGCAACCTGATGAATCAAACCCAACTCGGCACAGCGGTTCTCGGGTATAGGAACACAGAGCACACCGCGACCGTGCTGAAGCATAAAATTGACTTTCTCGGGCGTAATCATCTCGGCTGAGGTGATAAAGTCCCCTTCGTTTTCCCTGTCTTCGTCATCAACAACGATGACAAACTTCCCCAAGCGAAGATCGGCAAGAGCGTCTTCTATCGTATCCATTTTCATGATTGTGGTGTAGATTTATTAAATCTTGATTTGATTTTGTCTCGTATCTTTTCGGCTTCCCTCAGCCACACTTCGGGATTGAATAGTGCCGAGTCGTTGGCGGCTTTGTAGGTCAGGAAGATACCGATAGGTAGCAGAACCAGACTGGACAGCCACATCCCCTGCCACACGGGCCAAAGGGCTTCGCGAGCCATCTTGTAGCCGCTGTTGTCTATGATATAGTAGATGATGAACAGTACCACCGAGATGACGATGGGGGCACCCAAACCGCCCTTGCGAATGATGGCACCCAACGGAGCACCAATAAAGAAGAAAATGAGGCACGCAAAAGCCAGCGTGAACTTCCTGTGCAACTCGATGGCATGTTTGCGTACATAGCGTTGTTGGTCGTCCAATAGGACGGCATTGTAGTGTATTTGTTCTTTGTATTTCTTGGCTTGTTCCAAGGCGTATTGCTCGGCACGGGCTTGTCTATCTGCCCCCATGGCAGCGTATAATGAGTCCGGATTAAGTGCCTTAAAAACCGTGTCTTGGTCTTCATAAAGGATGGCCGGATGGTCGCGACCAAGGTAATAGCCGCTGATAAGGTTGTTGCTCTGCGAACGGCTGCGCTCGGCAGCAAGAACAGACACCGAGTCCATTGAATAAAGGAGCGACTGCAAGTCCTTGCTCACATGCTGATCCTCCATGAGCGACTCGTCAAAGCGGGTGAACTCAGTGTCAAAAGCAATTAGCACCGACTTGCGCGTAAAGGTCTCACGGCGATAGGGAACGTTCTTTCCCACATGGTTGGCACGCTGTTGCTGGGTGCTGAGATTCTCAAAACTCTCGCCGTTGAACAGAGTCAGACGAAGAAACTTATGGTCATCGGTAGTGTGTATCCGTCCGGAGTCCGCCACTGTGACCGAGGCGTTCTGAAAACCGGACGAGTAGTCGTAGATCATCAAGTCGCGCAACAAACCGGTACTGTTATTCTTGCTGCGAACATAGATGTTATACCCGTGCACGCCCGAATAGAACTCGCCCACAGGGATGTCCAACTCGGGCGATTTCTGCCGTAGCGAGAAAACCAGCGACCAGAACTTGACCTGCGACTTGGGTAGTACATTGTTCGAGAAAAAGAATGCTCCGACGCTCAATAGGGCAATAAAGATGGTCAGCGGTTGCATGATGCGGAATAGGCTGATACCCGCCGACTTCATGGCTGTCAGTTCGAACTTCTCGCCGAGGTTGCCAAAAGTCATCAGCGAGGCCAGCAGTATAGCCAGCGGAAGTGCCATCGGAACGACGGACAAGACGGCGTAGAACAAGAACTCCATGAGCACACCAATGCCTACACCCTTGCCCACAATGTCGTTGATGCGCATCCACAGCAGTTGCATGAGCAGAATGAAGCAACAGATGGCAAAGGTGAGGAAGAACAGCCCGAGAAAATTTCGGAGCATGTATCGGTCCAGTTTCTTGATACCCAGCATAGTGTGAAGCAGACAAGCGAAAGGAGAGGTTCAGGCTTTCTTATCGCCGTTGAGGTCTTCGCTAAAGAAACCTAAAGGAAGCAGGTCCGATGCCCGCTCGAACACATAGGTATATTCTTCTCCATAGAGCAACACCTCCATGGGCATGCCATAGCGGTGCTCGGTCTCAATCATCACCTGTCGGCACGAGCCGCAGGGCGAACCAGGGTAGGGGGTGAAAGCACCCTGTGTATAGCAGGCAATGGCAAGGGCGGTTACACCTTGGTCGGGGTGGTTGGCATTGGCGGCAAACAAGGTGGTTCGCTCAGCGCACAGACCGCTGGGGTAGGCGGCGTTCTCCTGATTGCTGCCTGTGACCACCAGTCCGTTAGCCAAGCGGGCGGCTGCACCTACCCGGAAATGCGAATAGGGACAATAGGACTGTGTGGTCATCTGTTTGGCGGCACTGAGTAACGCGCGTTGGTCGTCACTCAACTCGTCCCAGCGCATGCGTTGGACACGGATGTGAATATCCAATAGGTTCATCGTTTCTGCT
>CAMOHN010000109.1 GCA_946615455.1 uncultured Bacteroidales bacterium | reverse complement strand
GGTGGGCTACGGCATGACCGAGTGCGGACCGCTCATAGGCGGAGAGATGGTGCACAACTTCAAGGCGCGTTCGGGCGGCAAACCCGTCAAAGGCATGGAGGTGCGTGTGGCTGAACCCGACCGAGAGGGCGTGGGCGAGTTGCAAGTACGTGGAGATAATGTGTTCATTGGCTACTATAAGAACCCCGAAGCCACGGCGCAGGCATTCACCCGTGACGGCTGGTTCCGCACCGGCGACTTAGGCTGTATGGACAAAAAGAAGAACATTTTTGTGAAGGGTCGATTGAAGACGATGATATTGGGTGCAACGGGACAGAACATCTATCCAGAGGACATCGAGAGCCGCATCAACAGCGATGCGTTGGTGGAAGAGTCGTTGGTGGTGGAGCGTGAGGGCAAACTGGTTGCACTGATTTTCCCCGACAAGACACAAGCCGAACAAGAGTCGTCGCTCAAGAAAGCAATGGACGAGTTGCTGCAACGCATCAATGACATGCTGCCCAATTACAGCAAACTACACCATGTAGAAGTTATGAAAAAAGAGTTTGACAAGACGCCCAAGCGTAGTATCAAACGATTTTTATATCACTAATTTTTTTCTTATTTTTTTATGTTCAAAACATTTTTCCGTCAGCGTGTTTACCGTTTTCGTCGCTTTGTCGGAAAGGGCTATGCTGCGTTTGCCTCTATGCACAAGATTGTGAGCATAGGGCGCGTCAGTGCAGTGCTTACCGACAAGGAGATGCTCAAAATCGGTAAATCGACGGTGGTGTGCTCACTATTGGCAGCGGCTATGACCACCTATGCCTCGGACACACCGCCTGACGAAGGGGACAGCACCAATCTCATGCAGTTGCAGGAGGTCCGTGTTGTGGCCCGTCAGTCGCAGTTCCAGTCGGAGTCGTTCCGATTAGTGACCAACCTTACAGCCGATCAGCTGCATGCCTTGCCTATCAAGACCGTCAGCGATTTGCTCAAGTACATCCCCGGTGTCGATTTGCGGGAGCGAGGAGCCGCCGGTGTACAGTCTGACCTCACCATGCGAGGCGGCACGGGCAGACAAGTCAAGATTCTTCTCAACGGGATCGACATCACCGATCCGCAAACCGACCACTACTCAATGGATCTGCCGGTTGATCCGCTTCTGGTTGAGCGTGTGGAAATTCTACAGGGTACCAACTATGCGTTAGACGCTTTCTCGGGTGCCATCAACATCATCACTAAAACAGACACTTTGCTCAAGCCTTATAGCGTTAAAGGCGAACTGACGTGCGGCGAGTACGGACTGATCCATCCTGCCATAGCGGCACGAGTGCAGCAAGACGGTTACTATGTCCACACCTCAGCTTCTTACAACCGCAGTTCTGGTTATATGGACGACACGGACTACAAGATGACCAATGCTTTTTTGCAAACCGGCGGCAAAGGATTGGATTTTCAGGTAGGCATACAGCACAAGGATGCGGGTGCCAATTCGTTCTATACGGTCAAGTACCCCAACCAGTACGACCAGACGCGCACGCTGATCTCATCGCTTGCCTATAAGCACCAATGGAAGCAGTGGCAGGTAGCTGCCAATCTGTATTATCGTGCGCACTTTGACCGTTTTCACACCTATCGAGATTATGTGGACATGGACGGCAATCCGGCTCCCGCATGGTACACAGGACCTAACAAGACATGGACACATACGCAGGGCGGACACATAGAGGCGGCATGGCATAATGACCTGAGTCAGACTACCTTTGGGGTCGATGTACGTGATGAGTTGATTCGCTCGTCCAGTCTGGGCAACCACAACCGTGTCCATGTGCGTTATTTTGCCGAAGAGCGCGTTTTCTGGCAGACTGTTTCGGCGGGGTTAGGAGTTAGCGGCATCTATAACTCACAGTTTGGCAACGACTGGGCTGTGGGGGCTAATCTGGGCTACCACCCTGTCAAAGACTTGCACCTGTTCCTCAATGTCAACCGCGCCATTCGTGTGCCGACCTATACCGACCTATATTACAAGCAGGGCAATACGCAGTTGGCTGATCCCGATACGCGTCCCGAGGCGGCATGGCAGGTAGAACTATCGGGGCAATATCAATATGGTCATCTCTTTGCCAATGCCTCGGGCTACTACCGCTGGGGGCGTAACATCATTGACTGGGTCAAGTCGCCCGATCCGCAGGTCACGCTGTGGCGTAGCACCAACCATTCGAAAGTGGATGCCGCCGGCATGGAAGCGGCTGTGGGGGTGGCAGGCTACGAATGGGTGAAGCGCTTTGAGGTGAACTATGCCTTTGCCAATGTCACAGCCGATGCGGGGCAGTTGCTATCGCTGTATGCCTTGGACTATTTGCGTCACAAGGTCTCCTTGACCTTGGAGCACAAGATATATAAGCGTCTGGGAATGACATGGTGTGCCCGCTTTGAGCAGCGCGAAGGTCAATACACTTCCATGCAGGGTACGACCGAGTCGTACAACCCCGTCTTCCTATTGGATGCATCGCTGTACTGGGCCAACTCGTTCTTGCGCGTACAGGTCGATGCACGCAACATGACCAATGCACGCTATGTGGACATAGGCGGAGTCGTCCAACCCGAGCACTGGGTGAGCGGCAAGATTCAGTTCAGCCTCTGATGCCAGGCTAAACAACAGAAGATGAATAGCGCAGCAAAAAATATCGCTTTTTTCTTTGTATAGAAAAGGTGAACATGCTATTTTTGCACGCAGAAAGACAAACCAATTTTTCTAAACTTTTTATATCATTATGGAAGCCAGTCCTTTCAAAGTGTTTGCAGGTAGTCGTGGGCAAGAGATAGCCGAACGTATCTGCCGGATTCTGAACTGTCAGTTGGGTGCGATTCGTGTGGATCGTTTTTCCGACGGTGAGTTTGCCGTATCGTTTGACGAATCGGTACGTGGTCAGTCTGTCTATTTGGTGCAATCGACTTGTCCTACCAGTGACAACTTGATGGAACTGCTTCTCATGATTGATGCAGCCAAGCGCGCCAGTGCTTACAAGGTGATAGCCGTAACCCCGTATTTTGGTTGGGCGCGTCAGGATCGCAAGGACAAGCCTCGTGTGAGCATCGGTGCCAAATTGGTTGCCAACATGTTGCAGACCGCCGGTGCTGACCGTGTCATCACCATTGACCTGCATGCCGACCAGATTCAGGGTTTCTTTGATATCCCCGTGGATCACTTGTATGGCGCCAACACACTGGCCAAGTATGTCGAGTCGCTGCATTTGGAGAACCTGATTGTGGCTTCGCCCGATGTAGGCGGGAGCAAGCGTGCTGCAGCTTTCTGCAAGAAACTGCACATCTTGACCGACAAAGAGGTGCCCATGGTCATCTGCTACAAGCATCGTCCCGACTTCAACAAGGTGAGCGAGATGCGCGTTTTGGGTGATGTGGAAGGTAAGGATGTGGTCATTGTGGACGATATGGCAGACACTGCCGGTACATTGTGCAAGGCTGCTGAGGTGATGATGGAGAACGGTGCACGCTCGGTACGCGCTGTGGTGTCGCACGGAATCATGTCGGGTAATGCCTGCGAGCGCATTATGAACAGCCGTTTGGAAGAGTTGGTATTCACAGACACCATTCCCTTTGATGCCTCGCGTTGCCCCAAAGTGCATGTGGTCAGCATAGCCGACCCCATCGCACGCACCATTCTTGCCATTCAGGA
>CAMOHN010000108.1 GCA_946615455.1 uncultured Bacteroidales bacterium | reverse complement strand
CCAACCGAACTTGGTGTTGAACTTAATGTGGTCGCTGGCTTTCTGCACTTTGTCATAGGTCTGGTCCACATAGCTCATACCATATTCAAGGTCAAGGTCGGTGTCCCAACTCAGGCTGTTCTTATCATAGAGCAAGCGCACCTTGCCAAAAGCGACTCCGGTCACATTGTTTTTACCACCGGCAGCCCAGTTAACCATCCCCGTTGCCGTTGCATTCAGTCCTACTATACCCGACCATTTCCAGTCTTTCTGTTCGGGCTGCTGTGCGGGTTCCTCTGCCATCATCCATGTAGGCACAAGCAGACAAGACATCAGTAAAAAATGTTTGATTTGCATAATGTTATACAGTTTTTTTTATCGTTACGGTTTATGTTGTTTATTTCTGTTTTGTTCGTTGTGGATAGTTCACAATTAGTATTGTGCCGTGTCATAGACACGGTCGGCAGTCTCTTCGCCTGCCAGTTTCTCAATGATGCAGAACGCAAAGTCGGCAGCCAATCCCGGTCCCTTGGCAGTGATGATGTTCTTGGACTCGACCACCAGTCCGCCTATATAACTCTCGCCAAGGCTTTCCTCGCAGCCAGGGTAGCATGTGGCTTGTTTGCCTTTCAGAATGCCCAATTGCCCTAAGACGGCGGGAGCAGCACAGATGGCGGCAATCATTTTGCCTGCCTCGTTGTGCTTGAGGAGCAAGTCGCACAAGGCTTTTCGTTCGCCCAAACGGGTCTGTCCGCCGGGCAGAATCAGCATTTCCGCATCGGAACAGTCCGCGTCTTCCATCAGCATGTCTGCTTCAACGACTATGCCGTGAGCACCTTTGACCTGACGCTGTCCCGTCACGCTGACGGTGGTCACTGCAATGTCGGCGCGGCGAAGCAGGTCGATGGGGGTGATGGCCTCAATCTCTTCAAATCCGTTGTCAAGGAAAAGATAATTCATAGTATTCAATTTATGGTGGGTTACAAGAATCTAAAGATGTATGTTATAGTCCCCATTTGTTTATCGGGACGGTCAGTATTGGTGAATTTGGCTTTATAGGCTGCTTTCACTGCTAATTGTCGGGTGCTTTCATCAGAAATAGTAGTTCCTTTTCCGGCCTTTGCCGAAACCACATTTCCGTTCTTATCAACAATGATGTCCACGACAACTTTTCCTTCTTGATTAAAATTGGTTCCGGGTTTGGGCAATGAGCCTTGCAGACCTCGTCCGGCCAGGCTCCATGAGTTGCCGCCGCTGTTGCCGTGTCCTATGGGATTGCCTTTGGTGGCTGACGAAGCGGACTGGTTGTTGGTGCCGTTGGCTCCTTCGGGTGAGTCGGTCTGACCGAACAGGGCACCCATCTGTGCCGCTTTGTCGCGAGCCTGCTGTTCGCGGGCTTGTTGTTCGGCAAGGGCGCGTTCGCGTGCTTCACGCTCGGCTTGTTCACGGGCTTGCTGTTCCGCCTGACGGCGACGTTGCTCGGCAAGGGCTTCCTGTTGTTCCCGGCGTTTCTTTTCCTGTTCAAGACGCAACTGTGCGTCCGACTCGTCTTCTTGGGTCATCAGGTCGTTATTGGACGGAGCCGACACGACAGGCGGGGCTGTAGTGGGTTGCGGTTGAGCCGCTGATACCACTTGTCCGTCGCTCTGACCGCCACCCGTGTCGCCGTCGCCAAACGAAATCTCAATGCCCTCGTCCTCTTGTTCAGGTACAGCGTAGATATAGACATACATCGACACGCACAACAACGAGAGCATCAGCAACAGCGTCACCAAGGCGGACTCTATTTTGGCTTTTTGTTCTTGGGTCATTTTTTGGTGGCGATTACCATTTTCATTTTATGTTGATTGGCTATATCCAGCACGCGCACCACGTCCTTGTAGGCTATGTCTTGGTCGGCATGCAGGGCAATGTACATGGTCGAGTCCTGCTGTTGGATGGTCGATAGGTACATCTCCAAGTCGTCTGCCTCAATCTGCACGGGCTTTTCTTTGCCCAATGCCACCGAGTAGGTGCCCAGCTCGTCTATGAATACTTTTGCCACCACCTGCTTGGTGTTGGTCTTGGCGTGTGCTTGGGGCAGATTGATTTTGATGTCGTTGGGTGAAGACATGGTGCTTGCCATCACAAAGAAAAGCAGCAGCAGGAAGATTAGGTCGGTCATGGACGACATGGCAAAGGTCGCCTCAACCCGATTGCGTCGTTTGAGTGCCATAGTCGTCGTTATGCCGGTTCGTTCAACAAGTCCATAAATTCAAGCGTGCGCCCTTCCAACAAGCGAACCACATGGTCTATGCGTGCCACCAGGAAGTTGTAGGCAAACATGGCGAGAATGCCGACAATCAGACCGCCGATGGTGGTCACCATGGCCTGATACATGCCTTCGCTCAAAGCGTTCATTTCGATCACACCACTGGCGTTCTGTGCCATGTTATAGAAAGTCTGTACCATACCCAGCACCGTGCCAAGGAAACCGAGCATAGGTGCGCCTGCAGCGATGGTCGCCATGATGACCAGTCCCTTCTCCAACTTGCCCACTTCGAGGTTACCTACGTTTTCAATGGCTACCTGCACATCTTGCATGGGACGACCGATACGGCTGATTCCTTTCTCCACCATACGCGATGAGGGTGTATTGGTTTGACGGCAGAGGTTGACAGCCGAATCAATCTTACCCTCGTGGATATAGTCCTTGATGCGATCCATGAACGAGCGGTCCTCTTGTGTAGCTCGGTGCATCACAATCAATCGTTCCACAAAAATATAAATAGCCCAAGCCAGCAGAAGTGCTAACAGCACCATTATCCAGCCGCCGTATTGAGCCATGGTGAAGATACTGATAGGTTCTTGTGCTGCTTGAACCAGTTGTTCGGTTTCATTTTGCAACGAGTCGGTTGCAACGATTTGTAAAAGCATAGTATTCTGTTGTTTTGTTTAGTGTTAGTCGTTCTGTTATCGCCCGAGGCAGCGGAGGTAGCTCCGGATGGTCTGTTCCAAACCCAAGTAAAGACAGTCAGCTACCAGCGCCTGCCCTATGCTGACCTCGTCCACCCACGGAAAGGCTTGTACAAAAGCACGGAGGTTGTGCAGGTTGAGGTCGTGTCCGGCATTCAACCCCAAGCCGACCTCGCGAGCTTTTTCGGCAGCGGGACGGTACATCTCGATTGCCTTTGCGGGGTCTTGTTCATACAGCTCCGCATAGGGACCGGTGTATAGCTCAACACGGTCGGCACCGGCTTTGCGGGCATACTCCACCATGTCAGGGTCGGGGTCAACGAAGATGCTCACCCGGATGCCTGCCTGCTTGAACCGACGCACGATGGTGGTCAGCTTGGCCAAGTGGGCGCGCGTGTCCCAGCCGTGGTTGCTGGTCAGCTGGTCTTCGGCATCGGGCACCAGCGTCACCTGCGTGGGACGGATGTCGGTCACCAAGTCGATGAATGGCGGCTTGGGATTGCCTTCGATATTAAACTCTTTGGAAACGTGTTGTTTGAGTTCATAGACATCGCTGCGGCGGATGTGTCGCTCATCGGGACGCGGATGGACTGTGATGCCGTCTGCCCCCATTTGTTCCGCCCTCAACGCAAACTCCAACACATCGGGTGTATTGCCGCCGCGTGCGTTACGCAGCGTTGCCACCTTATTCACATTCACACTCAAGCGTGTCATAATGTCTCTGCCTTGTTTTGATAAGTGCGACAAAGGTAAAGCGGTTTTCGAGACTGCACAACAAAA
>CAMOHN010000107.1 GCA_946615455.1 uncultured Bacteroidales bacterium | reverse complement strand
CGTCTACTTCAATCGCCTTGCGGTCATTCCACCAGTCGGCAAGCGGTTTGAGGTCGAGGAACTCGCCCGTACCAAAGCCTTCATCGGTGCGCAGCGAGAACACCGGTACTGCCACGCCCGCACCTTTCAGACGCGGCTGGGTGCGGCGGAACAGACGGTCGTTCTCACGCAACACAATGCCTTCTTGCAGGCCCCATATCTGGCGGTTCTCGCCCCACTCAAGGTCTGCCACTTCGCCCGTCTGCAGGTCGTAGATGCAGTATTTATAGTCTATCGGTTGCGTCCCTTTGATGTGTACGGCTGCCTCCCATACGGGGAAGCGGTTGTCGGTTAGGCAGATCTTCTTCTGCTTATCCCAGTTGCCCAACTCGTCCGAACCACCCATCACAGCCACACCTTGTGAGGGCAGCAGTTGCGGCAGGTCGATGGAGAAGATGACTACGCTCTCACCCTTCTTGGGCGCAGTGTAACGTAGGGCAGGCTGACGGTCGGGACGACGGAAACTGAATGCGCGTGAGCGGAATGCGTCCTCCTCCACGCGGGCACGCCAACTATCGCGAACCACCAACTGCTTGTCCGTGGTCTTCCAACTCAATTGGCGAGGCTCGCCTACCTCGTAGATATAACCGCCCTCTTGCAGGCGGATGGCGTAGCGGTAGCAGGTCTCACCCTTGCCCTGAACGGGCAGAGTCACCGTCCAGAAGTCCGAGCCTTGGCAGTCCAACATCAATGGCCGCTGCTCGGTCCAGCCCATCACAGGAGTGCCGGACTCTATGATACACAAGCACTGACCAAACTCAGTGCGGTAGTTGATTTGAAATGTAATGTTCATATCGTTTGTCTATAAAAATGGGGTTTATGTATGTACTTTGTCGCCTTTGTACAAGTGTATGCGTTTGGGGTTGGCAGGAAACCAGCCGCGTTCCACGCGACGGCGTTGCTGAAACACCTCCAAAATGCTCCAAAACGAGGAAAAAGCAAACACACCGATAATGGCTGACAAGATGGTGTCGCTCACAAACAGCGACACAACAGCCGCAACCGTTCCGACAAGGGCAAACACCCACCAACAGGCTGTGCCGAAATGGTATTCAGCCTTAATAACCAACGGATGGAACATACCAATGCACAAAAATGCCGATGCTCCCAATAAGATGCCTTCCCAGTTCATGGTTGTCGTTTTCTGTTTTGTAATGTGAATGGAACTTGTTCCCCTTCAAGCCGCAAAAATACCGCGCCCCTGCGACTTGTGCAAGACAGAATGCATTTTTGCCATTTTATGGCAATTTGCCAAAAAATGATAATATAAAATGGCAAAAGCGTCTGAAAAGACGCTTTTGCTTAACATACCTGAAAAATAAGTCTTTGACTTAGAAACTGCAACCTACATTCACAGAGAACGTCGGTGTATAACTTATGTTGGTGACATATTGTTCGGTACCAAGGTTGAAATGGAAGTGCTTGCCACAAGCGAGCCCTAACCGAATACCTACTATTCCACCAATCCCTCCGTACGACTCTTGGTCTGAGTTGCCGTAATAATAATTATCGGTGCGTTTTTCAATATCTCCAGCTAAGCCCAAGCGGATATCTAAATAGGGAGCCACTTTGGTGGTGGTCATATAGGTGCGTGATTCGAATGTGATGGGAATGAGCATTCTTCGTATATTTGAGTACATATCCCATTCGTCACAGAATCCCATTTGATAACCAAGTCCGAAACCTAAATACTCATGCTTACTAACTTTCCAAACATGGTCGGTGCTGATGACAAAGCCGGGAGCCAATATATCAGTGGCGGGGAACAGCAAGCTAAATCCTGCATCTACCGAGCCGATGTACTTGCCACGGTCGTACAGCACTTTGTCCATGCGCTTCTTGCTCGTTTTCGGTCGGGTGATAGGTGCTGTACCTTCTGTCCGAATGTCTCTGCGACGACCATCGCCGTCGGTGTTAATCAGTATTGTGTTGTGGTTCACCGTCTTATCCCACGGACGGTCTAACAGGCGCAAATCCTCCTCAGAGGCGGTGCGGAAATGCTTATAGCGGGCGGGATAGCCTGTCACACTCATCGACATGGTCTGACTGAAAACCGAACCTTGGACACTGTAGATCATCTTCGGCTCCACAATCACATCGGCATGGTATTGCTCTTGCAGTTTGCCAATCAGCAGTTGGTGCATCATCTGCTTGTTGCTATTCCCCTTGAAGGGTTTAACAACCCAAGTGGTATCTGTCCGAACCAACTCCGAATCAACCACCAAGTCCACCACAGTCGGTAACTGAACGATTTGGTTCTCCACCTCCAACGAGCGTGCCGTGCGTGTGGTCGCCGTGCGGAACAAGGCACAGGACGACAACAACAGCATGCTGCCAAGGCAAAGAATCACTATTCGTATGTGTCTCATAGCGGCTTATTTTCTGTTGCGTTTGGTCTTGTTGGACGGGGCGACGGGAGCAGTAACAGCAGGTGAGTCGGTGCCGGCAGGAGCGGGGCAAACATGCTCTTCGGGCTTCACGCTGTTGATGACCTCGGCACCGGTGATCATGATTTGCGGTGTGTGTTTCACGCGCTCCTGTTCAATCTGCAACTCTTTCTGGTCTTCAAACTTGATGGTGCGGAAGTTGACATGCTTGGCAGGGTAGCCGCTGACGGTGACGCGCACGAGGCGACCTTTGACATACTCGCAGGTGAACAGCGGGTCAATCAGCACATCGGCATTGGCTTGTTCCAAAGCCAAACCCATGGCGTTCTCTTTGAGCTGCTTGAGCGACAGAGCCATACGGCGGCTGCCGGTGTTCTCTGCGGTGGCTTTGACGCGCATGTCGCTCACTTCCAACTCGGAGGTGGTCCACTGCGTGTATGTCTCAACGGGCATACTGGCTGTGCGAGCGGTACGGGTTTGCCATTGAACACTGCATGAGGTGAACAGGGCGGCTGCCATCAGCGGGAGAATAAATAGTCTTTTCATCGTTCTTCAGCACTTAATCCGTGTCGTGCGCAACTGTTAAAGTTAATAAATAGGAGAGGTGAAATCACTTTCACAGCGCAAAGATAGTGTGTCTTGAATAATAGAGCAAATCATTCTCCTTTAACGATGGTTTCTAATTCACTTTCAGCAAATGAGATGTTCTTCATATACTTGTAGAATGTGTATTTGAAATGTTCAGCGCTACTCAAATACATCTCTGCACAAAACGAGTATGAAGAGTCAAATGTTTTCAGTTTGATGCCTTTATAACTATTAATCTCTTTTACGGCACTTTTGACGGCAGCATAGGTGTATGTGTCGTCGTAGTTATACCCATGACTGATCGTTACAAATAGCGGGTTGGTATCAACAGATGAAACAATGACAAAATAGGTTCGTCCTTCTTTTTTGAATTTGATGTCACCGTCCGAGTCATATTCGGGCATAAAACCTTCTTCACGGAGAAAAGAGTTGATACTACTGCGTAGCTGAAGTTGAGTACTGTTGAGTTCTTTGGCATTCAATGAAACGAATGTCATAAGCATGATAAGACATGCGAAGATGTTTTTTTTCATTGTGATTGTGTTTTATATGGGTTAATTATTTTAATGAACGACCTTTACTATCCACAAAGTCGTAGGTCAGTCGGATGCTTGCCGGCATTGAGAGCAACTCACGAAGGGCTTGGTTGGTTTGCGGCAATTTGTCTAAATAGTTTTTCATCGTTTCCGGCGACACCTCATATTTGGACTTGTTCAGTTTATAGACCACATGTAGCGAG
>CAMOHN010000106.1 GCA_946615455.1 uncultured Bacteroidales bacterium | reverse complement strand
TTTCCGCGAGCCGGAATCGTTCCACTTTGCCAATAAAGCACTTAAAGTGCCAGGGTTGGACGGCAGCGGCAAGATGGGCAAGAGCGAAGGTAATGCTATCTATTTGTGCGATGACGAAGCCACCATTCGCAAGAAAGTCATGCGTGCCGTCACCGACAGCGGACCGGTTGAACCCAATCAAACCAAACCCGAACCAATACAGAATCTGTTCACTTTCTTGGAGTTGGTTTCCACACGCGAGGCCTATGACTACTTCAATGACCAGTATAACCAGATGACCATCCGTTATGGTGACCTCAAGAAACAACTGGCTGCTGATATCAACGCTTTCTGTGCTCCCATCCGCGAGCGTATCAATCAGTACCTTGCAGACGACGATTACCTGATGCGTGTCATCCGTCAAGGTGCCGAGCACGCCACCGAGAGTGCCGAGAAAACGCTGCGAGAAGTGAGAGAGATAATTGGTTTTAGACCTTGAAAACGATGAAAAAGACATTGATAGTCATATTGGTAACAGCCTTGGTGGCAGTGTCAGCCTCTATCCTACGGGCGGACGACCATTTGGACGATGCCTATTATTGGGACGGACCGACACACCGAACACTGTCCAAAACGGTACAGACGGGTTCAACCAAGAAGCAGCAGCCCGTTCAGACTTCCACTCCGCAAAAGGTGGAAAAGGTAAGTATCATATCCGCCAACGACACGGTGGTCAAGGCTGTCATCCGCCGCTGAATGGTCACCGTTGGCTATTTTCATATAACCGAAAGTTAGATATCTTATGCGTCAAACTCTTTCTTACTTTATAGCCGCTTTGCTCTGGGTTACAGGTTCGCTCCTCTATGCCCAGGACGCACAGTTGCTTAATCAGTATGACTATGTAGGCACGGCGCGTTATACCGGTATGGCAGGAGCTATGGCGGCTGTTGGGGCTGACCCCAGTGCCGTGTTGGACAACCCTGCAGGATTGGGACTCTTCCGCCGTTTCGATGTCTCACTGACCCTACACGAGCAGTTGGACTATACCCATCAGCGCGGCGATTCGCGTTCACAGTTCCACTCGTCGTTCATGCTCCCGCAAGTGTCTTTTGTCTTTGCTTTTGAGAATAAGAATACGGGCAGTGCACTTCAGTTTTGTAACTTTATGGTGTCCTATAATCGGCTTCACACCTTCCATCGCAAGCTGTTGGGGCAAAATGCTAATCAACCCACCATTGCCAACCTGATGCTGGACCAAGTGGACGGGTTAAGCGAAGCGACCGTAAGTGGATCGGGCTTTAACAACCCGACAACCGGATGGTTGAGCGAAATGGGATACCAAACTTGGATGATTGATCCGTATGACATTGACCAATACGGAGATACCATTTGGGACACATGGTCGTCTTACTATAATACCCAACCAGCCAACGGCTACATGAGTAAAGAGTCGGGTTCTATTGATGAGTTCAATCTGCATTGGGGGGCACTCTTCTCGCACCATTTTTCGCTTGGATTGGGGCTGAACATTCGTTCCTTGGAGTACTACAAGGAGAGCACGTACGAAGAAGTGTTGACGACTGACTATCAGAATTATGCGCAGATCAATTCGCGTCTGCACCAGAAAGGAATAGGTGTGAGCGGAACAATAGGTATTCTTTATCAACCTATTCGCCCTTTGCGCATGGGATTGTCTTTCCAGACACCTACTGCCCTAAGGCTCACCACCCGCACCAGTGGGGATATGTATTTGCAAGACGGTACACTCAAAGGCGAGTGTTCTACGCTCATATCACGCAACGAGGAACGGATGACCCAGCCCATGCGGGTGACTGCCGGTATGGCGTTCTTGTTCGACAAGTATGCGTTGGTCAGCATGCAGTATGACTTCCGGCACCACAAGACCACCAATGATATGCACACATTCCATATAGGTGGCGAAGTGGTGTTGAGCAACAACTTCTTCCTCAACCTCGGTTATGCCTATGAGACGGCATTCCTTGCCGACGAACAGCCCACGCTGTTACCATTGAATAGTGTGCGCACCGATGCCGAATACCGAACCATCGGTTCGGCGCATATAGTCGGCGCGGGTGCGGGCTATCGCAACCGCTTTATTGTTGTCCACCTGGGCTATCGATACCGTCAACAACGCTATAATATCTATCCTTTTGCTTCGGAATATATCACCCCTGATCCCTACGATATGACTGCCACTACGCACAATATCGTCCTGACCCTCGGTTGGCATACCAGTCGTTAATACGAAAACATAGGTGCTGCTGAACCAAGAGACCGGAAAACTCAACACAAACTAAATAAGCGAGGTCCATAGACCGTCAATGGCGTGCCGATACGCCCTGCCGTGACCCGCCGCAAGGCGGTAGCAAAGGCGGCAGTCGGATTACAGCGACAGCCCACACCTCCAATCCTGTCTTCAGGAGTTTTCTCGAGTAAAGTGTTTGGCAGCACCTTCTTTATAGAAACAGCCTCCCTCTGCATAACAGAAGGAGGTTGTTCTTCTTTGATGGCGGCATTGGTTACCGCAATGGTGCAAAGGTTTAGCCCAGTTTAGCCGCTGCGGCCTGACGTGCTTCGCGAGAGGCTTGCAATTGCTTGTTGATCTGATTGTCCATCACCTTGCCAACAACAATCTTGGCAATGAACCAAACAGCCAAATAAATCAAAGCGCCAACAAAGCCGACACCCTTGATGAAGAGCAAGGCAATAGCCAAGGGCCACAACCACTTGACAATCTTCTTCACCTTATTCTTCTTCTCAACTAATGCCACTTCTTCTTGATTGACAGGATAACTATACTGGTTGCGTTGTCCCACACCGTCCATCAGATAGTAGTATTGATTGCCCTTGTACTGATAATAAACAAACCAGAAAGGAACCAGCAGATACTTACCGGTGGTGGTCAGTTGGTGAGAGGTAGTAGAGCGGAAATTGCGAATCTCACGGTTAGTCAGTTGCTCTTTGGCAGCATTGAGCGCCGTGGCTTCGACCATCTCTTTACCATGTTTTTGCCAGATGATGGTGGCATCCGAATTGCGTTCAAGTGTCATCAAGTTCTCGTCGTTGTAGTCAATCATGTCGGTTTTGAACTCCTTGGACAGCATCACATCGTATGGGAACAGGCGGGTGAACTGACGTAACTCGTCGGGGATCTCATTACCCTCGTTAGCAAGACAGAGGAAAGCAAAGTTGCCGGAGGTATTGCCGTTCTGCGGCAGCCATTTCTTTACTTTCTTGGTACCGGCCTTGATGCTACCATCGTAGCCCTCTTTGATGGTGGAAACTTCGTCCTCGTATGCCGTCTCGCAGCTCCATGAAGCATTGTATGTGCCTTCAAACAGGAACATAGGCAGGTAGGTTTGTACGACTTTGCCAGTGCTGATGCTATCAAAGATGTCCAAGGGAACATAGTCCTGGTTAACCAAAGCATTGATCATGCTTTGCTCAAAGTCACCTTCGGCGGTAGTAAAGGTGATAATACGCTCAGGTGTGGGAACCTCTTTGGGTTTAACGAGCGGATTAACCAACTTACTGTGACAATAGGGGCACTCTGCCATCAGATGGTCGGGGTTGAACGTGTTGATGGGACGCTTACAAGAGGGACATTGCACCTGTTGTAACTTAAGGGTGTTTGTGTCTTCCATACGTGTGGATTTTTTTGGGTTAGTTATATGGGTTGTATAGGTTGGTTAGTTTCTTCGAGCGGCTCGGATGGCTTGGTTTCGCTGCTGGATAAGTCGTTTGACATTGTTT
>CAMOHN010000105.1 GCA_946615455.1 uncultured Bacteroidales bacterium | reverse complement strand
AGTTCCTGCCCACCTTGTTCCGTATGGCGGGTTATCGCACAGAGTCGTTGCCTATGGGCAATCAGGCGGATGCTGAAGAGGGGTTGCGTGTCGCCAACAACGACATCTGCTATCCTGCCACCATCGTGGTGGGCAGCATCATGCGTGCCCTTCGTTCGGGGCGATATGACCTGAGCCGCACGGCAGTAGCCATTACACAAACAGGCGGACAATGCCGTGCCAGCAACTACTATTCGCTCATCAAGAATGCATTGGTTCAGGCAGGCTTTGCCCAAGTGCCGGTCATCTCGGTGGCAATCGGTCCCGACCAGCACAACAGCCAACCCGGTTTCACCATCGAGTGGAGCAAACTGATTCGTCCCCTCATGGAAGGCATGTTCTTTGCCGATGCGCTCGCCAAACTTTACTATCCGGCGGTGGTGAGAGAAAAGTCGAAAGTAGAAAGCGCAAAGAGTGCCAAGGCGTTGTATGATTATTACTTGAACGCTGTGCAACCGCTGGTAGAACAGAGGGATTATCGGGGTATGCATCGTTTAATGACCGAAGCAGCCAAGGCGTTTGCCGCCATCACCGACGCGAATAAACAAGTGCCGGTTGTCGGCTTGGTGGGCGAAATCTATGTCAAGTACAACTCGTTCAGCAACAAGGGTGTAGTGCAATGGCTCATTGACCACGACGTGGAAGTGGTGCCGCCTGCTATCACCGGCTTTTTCTCTACTTCCGTTCCCAACGCTTATATCAATCGTAAGCAGCATATCCGCACCGACAGCATGAAACCATGGCAGGCATGGCTGACCAACCGTCTGCTGCGTTATTTTGCCCGCAAATATGACCGCCTCTGCCGTCCCTTCCCGCTCTACCGCCCATTCACCGATATTATGGATATATGGCGGTTGAGCAAACAGGTCATCAATTCAGCCGCCGACTTTGGTGAAGGCTGGTTCCTGCCGGGCGAGATTTGTGACCTGGCCGAACATGGTGTCACCAAAGTGGTGTCGCTGCAGCCGTTTGGCTGTATAGCCAACCATATCATCAGCAAGGGCATAGAACACCGCTACAAGGAACATTATCCCAACCTCTCGCTGCTCTTCCTCGACTTCGATGCAGGCACGAGTGAGGCGAATGTGGTCAACCGGCTGCATTTCCTATTAGAAAAGTGAAAAGTGAAAGGATTTTGATTATGGAAACAAAAGAACCGATGGAGTTGCGAATCCGTGAAGTGGCACAAGAGTTGTTTTTCAATCAAGGTTTTGCCGCCACATCCACCACGCAGATTGCCCATGAGGTAGGTTGTACGCAGGCTCTGGTGCACTATTATTATCGCACCAAGGAGAACCTTTTCCGTCAGATTTTTTTAGAGCAGATAGAGGCGGCATTGGGTGTGATTGGTCGCTCGCTTCATGAGACTGAGTCGTTTGAAACCTTCATATCGGGCGCAATAAGTATGTATTTTGATGCGTTGAGTTCCAACCCGCGCCTGCCGTACTTTGTATTGGAAGAGTTGGTATCTAATCCTGATCGGCGACGCTATTTGCGCGAGAACTTTGTCAAAAAACCTGCTTATGCCATTTTCTATATGCAGTTTGACACCTTGGTCAAGAGTGAGCAAAAAGCAGGGCGTTTAGCAAATGTGGAATCGTTTGATATACTGATGTCTATTGCTTCGCTCACTGTGTTCACCTTCCTTTCGTTACCGCTCTACCAAGACTTGCTTGAGCGAACCGATACTGATGTGCAAAACTTCCTTGCTCACCGCAAGCGGGAAATAACCCGCCTGGTACTGCAAGGTCTGCGCCCATGATATAAAAAAAGCAGGTTAACATGTCGTTAACCTGCCTTTGGGTGGAATGTGGGGCTCGAACCCACGACACTCGGAACCACAATCCGATGCTCTGCCAACTGAGCTAAAACCACCATATAATCCCTCGGTTTCCCGAAAAGCGCGGCAAAAGTACTGCTATTTTTGAAACCTGCAAAATCTTTTCGCAAAAAAAATAACAGGCACTGGCAATCGGGGTTAACAAACGCCCTATTCTATCCGCCTCCCCACTCCGTCATACAGCACATTGCCGACCCGAATGACCATTCGATCGCCCTTGAGGTACTTGCCAACGGTCATACCGTTGTCTGTTGCCGGCACCAGTGCCGAAGGCAGGTCACGGTGCACCACTTGCAGCAGGAAGCGGTCGGTGAGCATGCCTACTTGCGCTTTGAACGAATAGGAGCGGACGGAGGTCATTTCAACTTGTGTCCCTTGTTCTCGGTCAATGAGATAGACATGACTGAGTTGGTCTTTGCGGCTTCGTGCCGTCAGTCGCAGTGCATAGTTGCCGTCTTCTGGAATGCGCAATGTAACGGGCACAGGACGAGCAGCCTCGCGGGACGGAAGAGCCAAGAAAGCCATGCGCAGGCTGTCATAGCGGAAGAACATACGCAGCGTATTGGCAGTGCCCAGTTCCTTGGCAAGGTCGGCATTGAAGTCGTAGCCGGTGGTATAGTCATCGCCAAGGAGCAGACCTATTTGGTCGGTTTGCCCGCCATAAGCCACCGACAAAAAGACGCTCTGTTCGCCTGCCGAGGCGGCATAACGAGCCGGAACAGACTGTCTCAAAGCATTGTCAAAAGTCAGGGTTTCCGTTGTAGCAGCCTGCACAAAGAAACAGGAGAACGGTTCTAAAACAGCCTCATCAGCCGGCAGCTGGGTGTAGTCGTCCATGGTGGAAGCCGGTATGGTGACATAGCGGTAGGATTGGTCATCGCCTGCCAGTTGCGTCAAGAAAGGTTGGGCTATGCAGTTCCAGCCCTGCTCCGTCTCGGCTATTGCTGACCCCACGCCCCATGCGCCTACGGTCACTTGGTTGCGCACGGTGGTGACTTGGTTACGGGTCAGCGAGGTCTGTTCGCCGCCCATGAGCCAAGCCGAATCAACAGCCATGGGCAACACCAACGAAGCATAGGGTTCACCGCGAAGCCGTTTGGCTGAAACGATATAGCCCACCGACGGCAACAACCTGTCCGAAGCAGTGAGCGGTTGCCAGTACTTGGTATCCGTCTCATCACCCTTGCCCCGTGCTTCACCATCGAAGGATGCGAAGTTGAGTGCTGTTCCAAACAGAGAGGATAAGTCTTCACTTGGCAGGGTGCTGTAGCGTATGTCCTGCAATTGTGTGACAAATGGTACACCAAGGGCAAAGTAATGGTCGGGACGGATATGCAGCGTGTAATAAAGCGAATCGGCTGTAGGTATAAGCGAAGCCGTTGGAGCGACATAGACAGCGGGCAAGGCATAGTGTTCTTGCTCACCATCAGTGTAATATCCGCCGTGCAGACTTAATGAACGGATACGCAGTGTGCCGTCGTTAAGGACGACCTTACCCCCGGGTTTAACGATGAGGTCACGCAAACGGGTGTCCCTATCAATGGTCAGTGTCTGCCCCGACGGCACAGTGACATCGGCAGAGGGAAGCCTGTCGGCAGACAGGCTGTTCAACGCGGTGCCGGCACCAATGAACAGAGGCGGCACAAGGTCGGTGAGTGCGACCACACTATTAGCCTTATACCAAACCAGTTGCAGTCGTTCAGCCGGTGCGGTGGTCAGGTCCAAGGCGGCATGTTGCAGCGTATAGAGTCCGTTGGTGGTGACGGGTAGCGGAGCGGTGATGCGACGGAGCGAACCGGCATAGACAATGTGCAACGAGTCGTGGTCGGGTATGCCACGCACCGATGAGGCAATAAAACAGATGCCGTCGGTTGTCCAG
>CAMOHN010000104.1 GCA_946615455.1 uncultured Bacteroidales bacterium | reverse complement strand
AATAAGCATGGCATACAAGATATACAAAGCACTCATACGAAAACACATCGTTTCCGTCACCATTCCCCAACCATAGATAAGGCACAGGTACAGGGTATCCCATGCCAAGGTGTGTTTATTTGTCCCATGTATGGTAGAATAGCGGTATTTATACCAAGGGGCAAAGCAGAGGATAAAGAGTAAAAACAGAACACAGAACGGACCTTGTTCCATCCATACAGTCAGGTACTGGCTATGTACGCCGTAGCCTTTTTCTATCACTTCGGGTATGCCGTCCTTTTCGTATTGCTGCATGAGGAAGGCATGAGCCGAGCCTAACCCCATGCCCCATAGGCCATATTCGCTGCGGTTATGCCATACCGTATGCCAGATGTAGATACGCGGTTCGCGCGATAGTGGGGCTTGTTTGGACTGCTCGTAACCGATCCACTGAAATTCTTTCCGTGATTTCTCAATGCGCGAGTTATGTTTCCATACATACACTCCTGCTCCCATCACCAATAGCAACAAGCAGCCCGTCAGCCACGGATGGCTTGCCACCCGTTTCCAAACCGTATGCCGATAGCGTATCAAACCCGCAATGGCAATGACTGGTATGAGTGCCTGCATTGTGCGTGAACCGGTCAGGACAATGGCAGTCAGCAGGATAAGACTGCCTATACCCAAAGTAAAGCATACACTCAGACGCGAATAGCGGGTGCGGTAGTAGCGGTATAGACTGCCCGTTTGGCACAATGCCAACAGCAGGATAAGGCAATAGTAATGACGGTGCTTGATCAAACCCACAGGGCTGGAACCTAACATCTCCCACGGATCCCACACAAAGAAATGGGTGTAAATCCGTACAGCCCCATTTTGCCACGACCAATAGACCAACATAAGATACATCCCAACGGATACGAGGCTTGAAGCGTAGATGACACGCTTCAATTGAATAGGCTGATAATGCTTGTTCACACCCAACAAGGCTACCGCTCCTATTGCTATCAAAGGCAGGTGTTTATTCAATATCGATTGACCTGCTTCCACATCTTGGCTCCATAATAGCGATACAGCCTCCCACACCACATAGCCTAACAGTAGCCATAAGGGGAGATGGTCGCGTATGTCTTGTTTGAGAGAGGGGATCGTTACGGGTCTAAGCAAGTGATTCGCCTTGGATGCAGGCAATATCAGTCGAACCATCTGCTCCAAACCCCATAGCGAAATCCAAACTACCAGCAGCGGTTGGGTGATATGCCACGGTAGAGGCAGCGTACTGAGTAGCAATAGGAAGACGGCATACTCAAGCCGTTGAATATAGGTCAAATATTGACTGACGAAGGGGTTAATTTTTTGCATAGGCTTGTTTCCATTGATTCCATTTCTTGGTATCTTGATGGAGTGACTTGCAGTGGATGAGGGCATAGCGGTCGTCTTTGGGCAAATGCCAATAGAGCAGATGTCCGCGAATACGCTCGTGTAAGGGACGGTGCCAACGGATGCGACCGGGGCGATTCTTATAGATTCGTCCTTGATAGTCAGGCCATGCCACGCGTCCGTCAGACGCACCGATCGAAGCCGGGGTAAGTGTTTGGTCAAAGAGGTTGATGCGCGGCACTTTGAATAGTTCAATCCACGGATGGCGACTGAGGATGTCTTGCAAGTGCTCCAACAGCCATGTCTGTGGCAGCTCGTCGGCATCCAACTGGAAGATAAAGTCGCCCGTGCATTGTTCGTTCAAGTGGTTCTTGAAGCGGGCAAAGTCCATCTGCAAAGGATAATAGACCTGTTTGCTGACTGTTGTTGCATGGTTGGCAAGTACCTGTTTGACGGCATCGGTCACATGCTCGCTGTCAGCCTGCACCACAACCTCGTCGCCTTCTTTGAGATAGGCTTGCAGCAATGCAAGTAATCGGTTGAGTTGCTCGGCCTCGTTGCAAACGGTGATGGCATAACTGATGCGCTTTCTCATAATGCTCCTGAGTTAATCATATTGGTAATGAGCCTTTCTGCCGTGGTTCCAAAAACGGTCGCGGTAGAGCAGGGTATAATGCACACACGCCTCGGGGTCTAATCCTCTTGCGCTCGCATACTCACGGGCAAACTCACTAAAGAAGCTTGTGCGGGCGCACAGACGGCGAAGACTGTAACAGCCTTCTTTCAGGGTTACTTCGCGACCAATGCGCATACGATTAAGGTCGATGAGTTCAAACCTGTATTCACCATCCTGATAGTCCCAAAGGATATTGCCTGGCGAGAAGTCAAGGTGCAGAATCCCCTCGTTGTGCATGTGTGCCGTAAAGCGCGCCAAGGGGCGGATGGTCTGGTCCAAGGCAGGCGTATAGGCAAGGGTGAACTCGCGATGGAGGTGTTTGAGTTGGCTTTCGCGGGTGACCAAATAGCTCTCTTTGAGCAGGTGTTGTCCGCTCAGCAAATAGGCTATCGGAGCGGGCGTACCAACGCCGTGTTCAAGCATATACAGCGCGTTGTCGTAGGAACGGCATGCTTTGGGTGGACGAAAGAAAGAGTAGGCAATCTGATTGAACCATGCCGGTTGGTGAAAGCGTTTGATAATGACCGGCATAGGCTGTCCTTGGGCATCCTGCCACTGAAATCGGCGAAGTTGGTTGCGCGCATCATAGATGACCTCACCCTCAGAGTCGAACCAATGGGGCAGGTCACGCAACTGCTCGGTGAGGTGCGTATAGTCGGGATGGACTATCAGTCGTGCCATGGAAGAACCCTTAGAACGCGGTGGATGATTTCGTCTTCTTTGATGTCAAGGCAACGGTGGTCGCCAAATTGACACCGCCGGTTGCCATAGACCGAGCAGGGACGGCAGGGTAGCGGGCGTTGGATACAATCGCTCTCTTGTTGCCCGTAGCCTAAGAAACCTGTCCATGGATGGGTGGCACCCCAAATGCTGAGTACACGCGTGCCGACCAGCGAGGCCAAGTGCATATTGGACGAGTCCATGGTGAGCATCAGCCTAAGGTCATGCATGATATCTATCTCCTTGTCCATGCTCAGCTGTCCTACCAGCGAGACCACACCCTCATAACGAGTTGCCCAACTGTCCAACAAGGCTTTTTCTTTGTGTCCGGCACCGAACAGGAAGACTTGTTCGCCGTGTGCATGCATGACCTTGCCCAGAGCTGCGACCACATGTTCCATACGCTCAAGGGGATAAATCTTGCCCGTGTGCGCGGCAAAGGGGGCTACGCCTATATTGTGCCGTATCACCTCGTCGGGAGCGGTGTGTGTGACGGTGCGAGGCAGATAAAAACCCAACTCGGTGAACACGGCGCGATAGCGTTCGATCATCGGGGTGAGCGGCTGTTTATAGACATAACTATGCCGGACTAACAGCCATTTCTGTATGCGTCCTTTGTTGATACTTGCCACACGCTTGCCTGCCAAGAACATGCGCGTGCGCATGTACTGCGAGCGTAGCACATCGTGCATGTCGGCTACGGCATCAAAGTCGTGATAGTTGATTTCGTTGAGCAACCGGCTGACCTGAAACAATTTGCGCGGGTCTTTCTTGAAATCGACCCCATGGAAATGAACATTGGCGGGCATGTCGCGGAACAGCGGTTCCGACTGCTGCCGCGAGAGCATGGTAAAGTCCCAATCGGGATACAAACAAGCGGCTTGCTTGACCAGCGGGACCAGCATAGCCACATCGCCAAGGGCGGAAAAGCGGATGATGAGCAGGCGTTTCACCGACAAAAACGGGGTTAGGGCTTATTTCTTGCCGTACAGCACGGGATTGAGCGACGGG
>CAMOHN010000103.1 GCA_946615455.1 uncultured Bacteroidales bacterium | reverse complement strand
TAAATAGGCTCCAACACTTTGGGAGCGGCATTGCGGAATGCCTCGGCAAAGGCGTTACGGCCTGCGAGACGGAAAGAAATTTCGTTACTATCCACGGGGTGCATCTTACCGTCATAGATAATGACGCGCACGTCACGTGCATAGGAACCTGTGAGGGGACCTTGTTCGATACGATCCATCAGACCTTTGAGAATAGCAGGGATGAATCGTGCGTCGATGGCACCACCTACGATAGAGTTGATTAGCACCAACTTACCACCCCACTCCAACGGAATCTCTTGGGTATCCTTGACGGTGATACGATATTCTTGGTTGCCAAATTTATACACTTCTTTCACGGGTTCGCCTTCTACGTATGGCTCAACAATGAGGTGTACTTCGCCAAACTGTCCCGAACCACCGGACTGTTTCTTATGACGATAGTCAGCACGAGCGGCTTTGGTGATGGTCTCACGATAGGGGATCTTGGGCTCGTCATAGGTGATCATCATCTTGTCGTTGTTCTCCAAGCGCCATTTGAGGGTACGGAGGTGGAACTCGCCTTGACCGCTGACGATGGTTTGTTTGAGTTCTTTGGACTGTTCAATGAGCCATGTAGGATCCTCTTCATGCATACGGGTAAGCAGAGCACTCAGTTTCTCTGAATCGGCCTCGTTCTGCGGACGGATGGCACGACGATACTTGGGCTCCGGATAAGCGATGGCGGGATAGGTCAAGTCGCAATCTTTGGCATTGAGTGTGTTGCCTGTGCGGGTGTCTTTGAGTTTGACGGTAGCAGCAATGTCACCGGCAGCCACTTCGTCCACGGGAACGCGGATGGAACCGGCTACGCTGTAAAGTTGCGAGATACGCTCTTTGGATCCGCGGTCGATGTTCTGCAAGTCGTCTGCGCCTTTGACAGTGCCTTGCATCACCTTGAAGTAGTTCACCTCGCCGATATGGGGTTCAACCGATGTTTTGAATATGAATAGTGATGTGGGAGCCTTGGCATCGGGAGCTACTTCCTTTCCGTCTGTGGTGACAGGCTTGGGGGCTTCGGCTACAGAGGGGGCCATTTCGCCAAGGAATTCCATAAGACGGCGAGCGCCCATGTCCTTGACACCGCAAGCGCACATGACGGGATAAACCCCGGCCTCGGCAAAGACGGCTTTCAGACCGCGAATGGTTTCTTCTTCGGTCAGTGTACCCTCTTCGAAGAATTTCTCCATCAGTGCTTCATCGGCTTCGGCTGCCATTTCGTGCAACTGACCGAGCAATTCTTCCACTTTGCCTTGCTCGTCAGCGGGAATGTCTTTGAGTTCAGGTGCGCCGCCTTCGGGCTTCCAAACCAGCATTTTGCCTTTGAGTACATCAATGACGCTGTTGAAGCCGGCTCCCACTTGTACGGGGTATTGCACCAACACGACCTTGTTGCCAAAGTTTTCTTTGAGTTGCTCAACGGTACGCTCAAAGTTGGCATTCTCGTGGTCGCATTTGTTGACCACGAACACAACGGGTTTCTTAGCGTTTTCAGCCAGACGGTAGTTGTTCTGCGTACCCACTTCAACGCCGCCATTGGCGGTAAGGGTGATGACGGCAGTATCCACCATGTGCAATGCGGTCACGGTACCTCCGCAGAAGTCGTCGGAACCGGCGCAGTCGATGATGTTGAGTTTCTTGCCGGCAAACTCCATGTTGCAGACGGTGGAAAAGACAGAGTAACCATACTCTTTCTCAACGGGGAAATAGTCACACACGGTGGATTGAGCCTCAATCGAACCGCGACGTTTGATGATGCCGCTCTCAAGCAGCATGGACTCCATCAGAGTCGTTTTTCCCGAACCACTACCTCCCATGAGGGCGATGTTCTTGATTTCGGAAGCCTGATAAACTTTAGCCATAATGAATTTGTGAAGATTAAAGAGTTTTTTATAGATTCAAGATTTGAATAGATTAGCGGTGGGCATTATTGGGCGATGACCAGATAGTAGTTTTTCTTCCCTTTTTGGAAGAGCAGATACTTGCCATTGAGCAGGCTGTCTGAGGTCAGCGGAGTTTGTGCGTCTTGCAGTTTTTGTTTGTTGAGGCTCAAGCCGTTGGCTTGAATCATCTTGCGTGCCTCGCCTTTGGATGGGAATATATGTGTTTTTTCTGCCAACAAGTCCAAAGGAGCCACACCTTGCGTCAGTTCGTCTTTGCTGATTTGGTATTGCTCAACCCCTTCGAAGACTTGCAGGAAGGTGGTCTCGTCCAGTTGTTGCAGTGCCTCGCGCGTAGCATTGCCAAACAAGATGTTGCTGGCAGCCACGGCTGCTTCATAATCTGCACGCGAATGAACCATGACGGTGACTTCTTCAGCCAATCGCTTTTGCAATGTGCGCAAATGCGGAGCGGCTTTGTGTTCGTCAATGAGGGACTGAATCTGTTCGCGGGAGAGTGTCGTAAATATTTTGATATATCGCTCGGCATCGTCATCGGCCACATTGAGCCAGAACTGATAGAAACGGTATGGGCTGGTGTAACGAGCGTCCAACCAGATATTGCCGCTTTCGGTTTTGCCGAACTTGGTGCCATCGGCTTTGGTGATGAGCGGGCAAGTGAGCGCAAAGGCTGTTTTACCATTCATCTTACGCATCAACTCGATGCCGGTGGTTATGTTGCCCCACTGGTCGGAGCCGCCCATCTGCATGAGGCAGTTCTTGTGTTCGTTGAGCCAAACAAAGTCATAGCCTTGCAGCAGTTGATAGGTGAACTCGGTGAACGACATGCCTTGTGAGTACTCACCGTTGAAGCGTTTCTTGACCGAGTCCTTTGCCATCATATAATTGACGGTAATGAGCTTGCCCACATTGCGGGCGAAGTCAAGGAAGGTATAGTCCTTCATCCAGTCATAGTTATTGACCAGTTCGGCAGCATTGGGGGCGTCCGATTCGAAATCAAGGAAGTGCTCCAGTTGTTTGCGAATGGCTGCCACGTTGTGACGCAATGTCTCTTCGGTTAGCAGATTGCGCTCGGCTGACTTACCGCTGGGGTCACCTATCATGCCTGTGGCACCGCCGAGTAAGGCAATCGGTTTGTGCCCGCATTGCTGCAAGTGACGCAGCATCATGATGCCACAAAGGTGACCTATATGAAGGCTGTCGGCAGTAGGGTCTATGCCTACGTAGGCCGTGGTGGGCTCTTTCATCAATTGTTCCTCCGTACCGGGCATGATGTCCTGCAACATACCGCGCCAGCGGAGTTCTTCTACAAAATTCTTTTCCATCGTTTTGATTGTTTTGCGGCAAAAGTAGTGCATTCTGTGTGAAGTGCAAAATTATTTTTTCCAATTTATATAAATGCCTTACTTTTGCCGCCGCTTTATAGAGAAAGCACGAACAAAACGTTTTACTACGGGGACAGATTTATTCTAAATTGCAACCCCTTCTAAAAATGCTAAAAAGATGAACAGGAACTATCTTTTCACTTCTGAATCTGTTTCAGAAGGTCATCCGGACAAAGTTGCCGACCAAATCAGTGATGCCATTTTGGACCATTTCTTGGCTCAAGACCCTGATTCGCATGTAGCTTGTGAGACCATGGTGACCACCGGTCAGGTGGTGATTGCCGGTGAGGTAACATCAAGCAAGTATGTGGACATTCAGCGTGTGGTTAGACAGACCATAGCCCGCATTGGTTATACCCGCTCGGAGTATAAGTTCGAGGCAGAGAGTTGCGGCATATTGACTGCCTTGCACGAGCAGAGTCAGGATATTGCTCGTGGTGTGGACGGTCATGGTACGGAGAATGTAGG
>CAMOHN010000102.1 GCA_946615455.1 uncultured Bacteroidales bacterium | reverse complement strand
CAAGGATAAATATGCTCCCATCTTCTCGGTGGCTGACCTTGGCATTGTGGGCGACCTGCACAAGATCGTGCCCATGCTCACCGAACGCCTCAAGAAAGAGATGGACAAACAGAACTAATCCGCACCACGATGAATACCAAGCGTCTAATAACGCTCCTAATAGCAGGTATGACTGCCCTTTTGCCCTTGTTTGGGCAAAAGCCGCAGTCGTACCTGACCAAGGAACAGATGCCCGATGCCGTGCTCTACCTGCCTGCGCCGCCGGACACACTGTCCATGCACTTCGCCTACGACACGGCACAGTATCGTTGGGGACAGCGTATGCGCCCAACAGCTCGCGGCGAACAGGCCCGTAAAGATGCCGAGTACAGCATAGAGCGCATGGCGAACATATTCTCGCCTGCCTTGGGCTTCACCATCAGTCCCAACCGCACACCTGAGTTGTGGAAACTGCTGCGCGATGCCAACTATACAGCACACGATGCCTGCTCGCACGCTAAGGAATACTATTTCCGTCCGCGTCCGTATATGCATTTCAATGAGCCTACACTCGTCCCACAAGACGAAGAGGTGCTGCGCCACAACGGCTCCTACCCGTCGGGACACACCACCTTGGGCTGGACCACTGCCCTCATCTTGGTTGAACTGTGTCCGGAGGCAGAGAACGAGGTGCTGCGCGTAGGCTATGAGTACGGACAGAGCCGCGTCATTGCCGGCTATCACTGGCAAAGCGATGTGGACGCGGGCAGACTGGTCGCATCCGCTGCCTTTGCACGACTGCACGCCTCACCGGCCTTCATCCGACAACTCAAAAAAGCGCAGAAAGAGGTCAACAAACAGCGCAAAACCAAATGACGGTCACCTCTGACAGCCAAAATCACTACTAATAGCGATTGCCCTCCCGTGGCGGTCGCTATACTTTTGCGGCGTTTTTTTTAGAACGTTATTAACATACCACACACCATGAAAAAACTATTTCCCTTACTCTTGTGTTTTGCCTTGATGGTCACGGCATGTGAAAACAAAGAGAACGACACCACCCAATCGGGCGGTCAGTCCACGACCACCGAGCAAATCGCCTATGGTACGGCAGGTAAGATGATTATCGAAATGAAGGACGGTCCCTTTGAGAGCCAGGACACCATCACAGTGGCATTAGACACCGAATCACAAACCATCAGCTTGACTATGATGGGTGTGCGTTTCGCCGAACAAATGCCTATCACCCTGACCATTTCCGCCGACAGCGTGCCCTATGTTCAGCAAGAACATACCTATGCCTTCGAACAAGACACAGTCGTCTTGAACATGCTCATTCGCCAAGCCAAAATACCCTACCCTGACTGCCCGTTGTTGAAACTGAAAGGCATGTTCGACACCGAGAGCGGCGAGTTGAAATTATCAGGCACTTTTGACCACAAGATATACGGCAAAATGCCCATGACCTACGAAGGTTCTGCCTACGAATGAACCTGCTACTGAGTATCTTATTGACTCTTCTTCCGCTTGACACGACTACCTTCCACTTGGAGGAGGTAGCCGTTGTTGAGCATAAGAGCGGCTCGCAAGAGTCGCTCCGTGAGCAGTCGCTGCAAGCCACCATGCTCACCTTCTCCGACCTGAAGAACACGCCTGTCATAACCCCCAAGCAGATTGCCGCCGAAGTGCCCAACCTGCACATGCCCGACTACGGCAGTGCCATGACCTCGACCATCTACGCCCGAGGCATGGGGGCACGATTAGACCAACCCGTCATCGGCATCACCATAGACGGTGTGCCTCTTTTAGACAAGAACACCTACGACCAGACCCTGACTGACCTCACGCGCGCCGTTTTCTTCGCCGGTCCACAGGGATCAATGTACGGGCGTAACACCATGGGCGGGCTCCTGGCTCTGACCACCCGTCACCCGTTGGATCTGACCACACAGGACGGCTACTTGTCACTCGACTATGGTTCAGCCAATAGTTTACGGGTTCAAGGGGCATGGTATCGTCCCGTCAATGACCGCTTTGGTTTTACCCTTGCCGCCGGTTACGGCCGAACCGACGGATTCTACACCAATCAGTATACGAAAAGCCCCGTGGATGCCGGTCAGGATGCCACTCTCCGGCTGCTCATGCAGTTTCACCCCAACCCGCAATGGAACATCCTGCACCACACCGACTGCCGCTATGTCGAGCAGGGGGCTTTTCCGTATGCCGATGCCCATACGCGCGTTATTGCATTCAACAGCCCGTCGTCCTACCGACGCCTGACGATGCACGAAAGCGTCACCGCCCATTGGACACACGACCGGCATCACCTGCAACTGATGGGTACCTACCAGCTGCTCATGGATCACATGCTCATGGACCAGGACTATACACCCGCGTCCTACTTCACACTCGAACAACAGCAACGCCAGCACGCCGCCATGGTCGATGCCGTTTTTCAGAGCCGACCGGCAGTCAGTTGGTACCGATACTTGGTCGGCGCAGCGGTTTTTGTTAAGCACAACCGCATGGATGCACCCGTCACTTTTCTTCGTGACGGCATTGATTCACTCATTCTCTATAACGCCAACGCAGGCATACGAAAGGTCTTCCCCAACGACTCGTTAGCCATCAGCGAGAGCGAGCTGCCAATGACCAACCGCTTCACACTGCTCAATGCCGGTGGAGCCATCTATCACCAAAGCGAGTTCATTCCCGTGAACCACTTACACCTCACCCTCGGCTTGCGGCTGGACATTGAGCATGCGACCATGGACTACTATGCCAATGCCCCATTGCACTACCGCCTGACCGCCTTCATGCCTTCGCCGGTTGCCTTCAGCACTACCCTACGCGGGAGACTCAATAATACATTCGTGCAATTGCTACCACGCTTGGACGTGCGCTACGATTGGGAGCGCATCACTCTCTATGCCTATGCGGCACGAGGCAGCAAGGCGGGCGGCTACAACACGCAGATCTTCGCCACCATACTGCAGAACCGTATGATGACCGACTTGATGGCAGACATGGGCGTGCACATGGTCAGCGGATCGGACCCGCGTTTCACCGACCCTGCCATCACTGCCTACCGTCCGGAGACGGCATGGACAGGCGAAGCAGGACTGCACGCCTTGTTATACCGCTCAGAGTACCACCGTCTGAACATGGATGCGGCCGCCTTCTGGAACGATATACGCGACATGCAAGTCACTGTTTTTCCCAACGGCAAGACCACCGGACGCATGATGTCCAATGCCGCCCATGCCCGCTCGGCAGGAGCCGAGGCAGCCCTGCGCTACCAATGGAGTCGCAACCAATGGCAGACCAACCTCACTGTCACCTACGGCTTCACCGATGCACGATTCCTTCACTTTGACAATGGTATAGGTGACTACAGCGGCAAGGTCGTTCCCTATGCACCGCGACACACACTATCGGCACGCGGCACCGTGCAATACCGCCTCAACCATAGCCATTGGGTTTGTCCGCACACGCTGGCACTCACCCTGCAAGCCCAAGCACAAGGGCGTATCTATTGGGACGAAGCCAACACACTCTACCAACCCTTCTACGCCGTACTTAATGCCAATGCGCAAGTGCGGTGGCAACACCTCTCGTTCAGACTCTACGCACACAACCTGACCAACACGCGATATGACCTGTTCTACTTCGTGAGCATGTCACGCCCCTTCCTACAAACCGCTCGCCCCATACAAGTCGGTGCCGCACTTCGGTGGGACTTCTGAGGGGATATCGATTTGAATATTTAAGGATTTGAATGGGATAGAGAAAAGCAGTTCGGCAAGGACAATGTCCTTGCCGAACTGCTTGGTACCCAGGGCCGGGGTCGAACCGGCACGGATTGCTCCACTGGTGTTTGAGACCAGCGCGTCTACCGATTCCGCCACCTGGGC
>CAMOHN010000101.1 GCA_946615455.1 uncultured Bacteroidales bacterium | reverse complement strand
CTATGCTGACGGTGGGGAAACCGAAGGTGGAGGTGTTGCGCGAGCGGCTACTGAGCATCAATCCGGAGGCTGACATCGAAGCTTGTGAGAAACTCTACACAGCCGAAACAGCCGAGCAGTTTCATTTGGAGCAGTATGACTATGTGGTGGATGCTATTGACAGTTTGCAGCATAAGTCGGACTTGATTGTTCGTGCCACGGGCTTGCCGTGTCGTTTGTTCTCGTCGATGGGAGCGGCGCTCAAGTTGGATCCTACGCGGGTCAAGGTGGCTGAGTTCTGGCAGGTGCAGGGTTGTCCGTTGGCGGCATCGCTAAGGCGGCGTTTTCGTCGGAGCAAGGTCTATCCCAAGCGCAAGTTCCTGTGTGTGTATAGCGACGAGTTGTTGTCCAACCAAGGGACGCGCCCCCTTGAAGAGGGGCGCGTCAACGGAACGGTGATGCATATCACGGCCTTATTCGGGCTGACCTTGGCAGGCCTGGTGGTCAAGGATGCGGTTGCCGGATGCTAATCCATCAGACTGTTTTTACTTGACGCTCACTCCTTTGCAGCCTTCAAAGGAGTTGTCGTAGCATTGTGTTTCATGGCGTATTTCCACTTGGTTGAGGGCAGAGCAATAACTGAAGTCGCGTATTTGACCCGAATCACACCGGTGTACGATGTCCGGTCTTCCTTGTCGCTCACATAAGCGACTCTTTTGACGCTATATACCCGATAGGTGACTCCGTCTTCAACGATGGTGTTCCATTTGCTGCAACCGCCGGGCTGTTGGGGTTGTTGTTGGGTGTTGGTGGTAGGTTCTGTCTGCTCCATATTTTATTCCACTTCTATGGTACGACGAATGGTGTGCAAGGCTTGTGCATCAGCCTCTTTCTGGGCCTGGATAATGGTGATGACAAGGGTCTTGCCAATGACGGATACTTCCATGTTACCATAAATCTGAACACCGAATAAACGACCGGTGAAATCAATATGACGGTTGGGATGAGGGTAGGTGTCGTCCGTCGTGATGTCCGACATGTTCAGGTCGTTGTAGATTTGCGAGAGGTTGGCTTGCATTGTATTCAGCGATTCATCACATGTCTCTAATTTCTCTTTGTCGCCCAATAGAGAAAACAAACCTGATTGCATGTAGGTGAGGTTCATGATCGCCATCTCTTCTTTTTGTTCGAAGTTGCATGTTACTTGGGTTTGTCCTTTTTGGTCATCGTCTTCATATTCGACTTTCAGGTCTTTGGGGTAGCTAAATGAGAGTCCTTTATGACTAAAAGTTTGTGTCAGGTCGGGTGTTTCCACAGCAGCCGATGTGCGGGTGGTGTCTTGTTGTGGGCTGTTGTTGGCGGCTGCTGGAGTCTCGGTTGTGCGGAATGATTCGACGTATGGAAGCAACTTCTTGTATCTCAAGTTGTTGTCGGCGTTCATAAGCACGCCGAACATGCATTCGCCTCGGAAGTAGAGGTGCAGTATGCCTCGTGCATCGTTTTTTTTGTAGCTGCTCACATAACGTGACCCGCCATCGGGAGCGTCTTCTTTGACGGGGGCACTCATGGTCAGCCCGGGGAATTGAGTCTGAAAACGGGTTTCCATGAAACGCACGATGCTGTTCACCATTGTTTTCTCGTCATTCTCGTCTAATTGTGCTATAACAGGCATGCACATCTTGAGCACCAGCATGAGGTCGGAGGATGAGTAATCCTCGATGTCGCTGAAGGTGATCATTTGCATTCCCGACTCCTGTTGTGTATCTACCTTAAAGTAGCCGGGATAGCGAATGGTAAAAGACGGGTTGGGTGACGGTTCGGTGTAGGTAAGGTCACCGGCAGTCAATACGTTGGCACCAAGCAAGGACGCAGCAAACAGAAGCAGCAGGCTGACAAAAGAGTGTTTCATGTTGTTTGATATTTTAGTGGTTTAATAGACCATTATTTTTTGTTCGCTTTTCTTGCCGCTGCCGGTGATGAGGCGCAGCAGGTAGCAGCCGTTGGTGTCCGGTGCGGGAATAGTAGCAACAGGTGTGGCGAAAGTGCCTTGTCCCATAATCTGTCCGGTCATGGAATAGAGAGCCCATGTCCCTTCTTCTTGGCTTGTAATGCGAACGGTTCGGTTTTGTGGTTGGTAGGAAGGCTGGATGAGGATGGGGTAGCGGCTGACTGTATTGTCCAGCCCGATGGTCAGCGGGCAAGTGGCAATGCCGTAACTCTCTCCCTCGCGGCGCAGGACGGCATAGACCTCGTCGCCCACTCGCATGCCCTCGGGCACATAGAGATAGGAGCCGGTGGCATCATAGCGGCGCTGGCGGTTGAGGTACCACTCGTAGCCGTCAAAGCGGTAACCGCCGTTGTAGCCGCTGTTGAGCAGTGCCACCACATTGTTCCAGTTCTGCTCCATAATCCATGACGGGTATTTGACCACAAACTCGCTGCTGTACAGGTCTGCCGATGTGGGGCAGTTGTCGTTGTGCAGTTGGAGCGTATAGGCATAGTTGTCAGGGCGCAGATAGGTGTTGTTGGTGATGGCAGGCAAGTCAATGGCAATGAGTTTGCCTTGCAAGGGTTGCATGCTCTTGTCCTCAAAGCCATGGCTGCGGGCATAGGCATCAAAGCGCAGAGAGTAAGCCGTAGGCTCGGGACCGGAGTAGGTGACCTCGAGCAGGATGCGGTTCATGTCGTCGCAATACTCCTGCTGACTGACCGAAGTGATGAGGGTGGGGCTGATGTGCCTCAGGTACAAGGCTCGCACGGCTGACAGGCTGCGGCTGAAGTCGCGAATGGTGTCAATGTAGGTGCCCTCGTCGGTCAGCCTACGACCGGCAAACTCGTAGGTCTCGCCCTCGCAGACATAGACGGTGGTGTCTATATGTACGGTTGTGAGCACGGTGAGGTGCAGCAGATGGATGCTGTCGCAGCCGGTACGCGAGAAATGGTGGGCAGTATAGGTGCCTGTAGCGTGATAACGGTTGCCGTCAAACAGATAGGCGGGGTCGTAGTCGCAGATGGTGTCATAGGTCTCGATCTGTTGGGGCGAACCGACGGTCAGCAGCAGGCGCATGATGCTGTCGCAGCCGCTGGTGGTCGTGGAGATGGTGTCGTAATAGACTCCCTGCTCGGTCAGCAGACGGTTGCCGAAACGATACTGTTGCCCGTCGCAGATGCTGGCAGTGATGTCCACCTGATAGGAAGGAATGCGGTTGACCACAATCTTGAAGACACTGTCGCAACCTGCTCGTGTCAGCAGCGAATCATAGTAGATACCTTTGTCAAAGTATTGCTTGTCGCGGTAGGTGAGCACTGACCCTTCGCAAATCTCCAGATAGACAGGTATTTCATAGGACGGCAGCACGGTCAGTTCCAGTTGATAGGTGCTGTCGCGGCGGAACTCGTAGTAGGTGCCGCTCTCGTAGAGATTGCGCCCGAAGAAACGGTAGGGCGTTTGGCTCTGACAGATGGTGAGTTGGTCTTTTTGCCAGTAGTTGTTGCGGTTGGTGAGCACCAGTTTATAGACCGAGTCGCAACCGCTGACGGTCACGAGACTGTCAAAGTAGATGCCGGGTTGGGTCAGTATTCTGTTTCGGAACTGATAGACCCCCGACTCGTTGATGGAGTCGCGTTTGGTAATCAGGTACTGCGGCGCATAGTGGACGATGAGTTGGCGTATGCTGTCGCAGCCGGTGACGGTCTGCAGGGTGTCATAGTAGGTACCCGGACGGGTCAGGTGACGACCATAGACATCCACTTCCATACCATCGCACAGGTAGATGTTCTCGGTGAAACGATAGGACGGGTGGACGGTCAGGGCAAGGCGATAGACCGAGTCCACACCCACTCGGGTGGTGAGGCTGTCCCAATAGATACTGCTCTATCAAAGCGGTATCTATTGGGACACCCACTCGGGGGGTGAGGCTGTCCCAATAGATAC
>CAMOHN010000100.1 GCA_946615455.1 uncultured Bacteroidales bacterium | reverse complement strand
GGCGCGCTTCCATAGGGTTCTTGAGTTTGTCATAGTAGATGAGGGCGATGTTGTAGAGATAGTCGTCCTTGTCTTCGTCCTCGTCTTCCTCGATGAGTGTGAGGGCTTGGTTATAGTAGTCGATAGCACCGCGCCAGTCTTCTTTCTTCATGCACATCTTGGCGCAGCCGGCAGCCGACTCCTCGGTGGGTTGCATCTTGTGGGCATACTCAGCGGCAGCAAAATAGACATCGGACTCGCTGCAATTGACATGCTTGTAGAGCTTCATGATCTTTTGCAGTTGCTCCATGTTGGTGCTGTTTTCCTGCACCTCGTTGACATAGAGTCGGTCGAGTTGGTCGCAGTTGGCGGCGCCGGAGAGGGCGAAGAGGTTGTCAGCCACATCTTTTTGCTGTGCGGCGGCGGAGGCGTTCTTGTTGGTGTTGTCGTCGGCCATGGTTTGCAGGTATCCGCTGACGGTGGTGTAGTCGGTCAGGAACTGCTCGCCATAACGCTCGGGGTCGGTGCGGTAGAGGTTGTAGCTGACCTTGAGGAACTCCATGAGGACAGTTATCTTGGAGCGTATGCCCATGCCCTCGATGGAGGCTTTGAACCACGGGTAGGCGGCGGCTTTTACCTCGTCTTCGGGGAAGTGCTCGACATACTCCAAGCCTTTTTCGCCAAGGATATAGGCGGTGGGGTATTTCTTGTCGTCACCGAAGTACTGGATACGCTTGTCGCACAGGTCGAGTGCTAATTGAGCCAGGCGTTGTTTCTCGGCAGGGTCGGTGGCGTGCTCATAGTAGTAGTCAATGATTTTGGCACCATTGGTATAGATAGACTTGTGTGCATCGGGGCAGTCGGTATAGAGGGTGTACCATGGCTCGTAGGCTTCTTGGAACTGTTTGGCATTGACCAGTGAGTGTACGCGTGACACATTGCGCAGACACTCTTCGGTTTTCTCGGCTGATTGGGCACAGGCAATGGCGGGCAGAACGGCTGCCGCAGCCACAAGAATGAAGTGTTGTATTTTCATAGTTTCAGCGTTTTTTGATTGACAGGTTGAACAATATGTTAGTTGTTATAGTTTGCGTTTGAAGAACCAGTTTTCAGCCACGGCGATGTTGACGGTCAGGCGCAGGTTGTTTTCGGTGAGTTGTGCTGCGGCTCGTCGATGGTCATATTCGAGCGCGAGGTTGAAGTGGGAAGCCGAGGTTCGCAGCGGGAAGCCCAATCCGAGGGTCAGTGTGAAGTCCTGTGCACCTGTTTGCCGAACATAAGACTGGTGGACGCTGGCTCCCAAGCGCCAGAACATACGCTGCGCATAGTCGCGGCTCATGGGGTTGTGGCGATACTCAACGCCGAAGTTGATGCTTGAACGGTTGTGCAGTGAGCCTGCTGTGCCGAAGTAGCGTGCCTCACTCCACAGGTGGCTGCTGTAGTCGGCGGCGATGAGCAGACGGTTGTCGTAGCAATAGCTGAAGCCGGCACTATAATAGAGCGGCAACTGGAAACCATCGTCTTTGACTAAGACTGAATCCAGTGTGTTTAGCTCGTACTGCACGAAGCTGCCGCGCAGTTTCTGCCGGTTCTCAAACACGCCCCCCAGAACGACCTCGTGCCTGTCAGCAAAGGTGTGGAACAGCTGTGCTCCGTAGCGGAAGCGGAACGAGCGGACGGTCATGTTCTGGTACATGAGTGATTCGTGCAGTTTGCTGTTGTCAAAGGTGAGGTGGATACCGTTGGTCACATCGCCGAACATGAAGTAGGCGTTGGCGCCGAAGGCGAACCAGTTGAGGATGTTGAAGCCCAAACCGGCATAGACATTGGTGATGCCACCTTCGCCTTCGTAGTTGATGGTGTAGTCATAGCCTGCCTCGGTGCCGGTAAGGGCGAAGTTGTAACCCACTGACGAGTAGGGCAATACCCCTGCCGAGAAGGCGATGTGCTGTTTCCAGATGGGGAACTGCAGGGTGACACATTCGAGGTTGCCGTTGGCACGGTTGCGGTGTCCGTTGCTATCCTGATAGCGGGTCCACAACCCGCTGCCTGCGAGGTCGAACATGAATGTGACGCTGTCGCAGACGGTGTAGGAAGCGGGTTGGGCTGAGTTGATGGCCGAGTTGCGCCGCATGCCGGTTGCCACACCACCCATGCCGCGATAGGCTGTGGGGGCATTGTCGTTCATCTCACCATAGCCAAAGCGTGATGAGGGCGATGAGGTGGCGTTCTGGGCACGAACACCCGTCAGGGCAAGCAGCAGGCTGCAAAGTATGAGAATCGTTCTTTTCATTTGGCGCGCAAAAGTAACGGCATTTTTTGTCATGCACAACACTCTTTAAAGGGAAAACTACAAAATCTGTACCAAAACAAAGGGCGTGAGTACCCCAATGAGCAGTATGAGCAGTCCCCAACCGAGCATTTTGACTGTTTTGTATGAGCACCGACGCCATTCCTGCATCAGCACTTCCCATAGGAAGGAGAACATGTATGTCAGGGCAATCAGCGCAAAATAAGCCATGTGTTTTAGTGGCGGCATTGGGGTCAGATAACCTCTTGCCACGCTCAAAGCCAGCAGTGGAGCAAACTCCATGACGGCAGTAATCAGGCAGACTATGATGTTCATACGCCATACGCGTGGCACGGAGTAGTCTGAGAAGGTGGCATTGCGGATGTTCTGTATCAGGCAATACACCGAGTTGCTGACAAAAGCCCCTATGCCGATAAGGAAGAGGGTTGGCATGGTGCGATAGACGGGCAGTGTCTCACCCAGATAGATGTCGTCGCCCAAGGCAATGCCCACAGCCAAGCCGGCAGCCATGACACCGCCCGCCACAGCAGCTGTCAGTCCTTTTGCCCTGCGAGCGTGCAGTCGGAGATAGTCTTGGTCCATGTCATTCTCGCGGTTCTTGCGATGGTTGGCCGCACCGACCAGCACAAAACCTACCCAAGCAATGAGCATACCGACAATCACCGATAGGGGTAATTCCCATGTGGGATGGGTATGAAAGAAATAGTGGAACAGCACCATGGCACCCAGGACTGCGCCTGCGGTTGCATTGACGGCAGTGGAGAGTGCTTTGCCCCAACCAATGCCTAAAAAGGTGTAACTTCGCTCTATAAGGACGATTCCGATGTTCCAAATCATACCGGCAACCACGATAGTCAGTATCCGGGTGAAAGACGCTTGTTCAAAGAGCTCGTAGAACAGCCAGCCGTCGGGCAATGCTAACTGCACACCCCATAAAGGTAAGAGCAGGTAGCAGAAGATGCCCTGAACAAAACTGAACGACTCCCAAGACCAGCCCTGAATCATGTTGAGTGGGATGTAGCGGAAGGATTGGATCAATGTACCTGCTACCAGTATAAGCAGAGCAATGTATAGGTCGGACATAGAGTGTTTACAAATAGGCAGATAGACAAATTTTGATGCCGATGGCAATGAGCAGTGAGCCTGCAATCCATTCGGGCGAAAAAGGCAGTTTCTTACCCAATAGTCCCCCTAACGCGTATCCGATGATGGTGAAAACGGCTGCTGTAAGCCCTATCACTCCCACAGCCTTGATAAGGCTATTGGGGTAGGGAACAAGCAGCACTCCGACAGATAGCGCATCGATGCTGGTGGCAACAGCCAGAACCAGAACCTTACCCACTGCCCATCTGCCAAGGTTGATAGACTCCGTGTGGTTCGACTGGTGGCGATAGGCATTCCACAGCATTTGTCCTCCGACCGCGAGCAAGAGGACGAGGGCTATCCAAGGAGCAAAGCGACAAATAAGGTCGGAAAGGTAAGAGCCTAAGAAATAGGAAATCAGCGGCATACCTCCTTGAAAGAGACCGAATACGACTGCCATGGACAGCACTTGCAGCGGGCTTTGGTGCCGATGTAATCCCTCAGAGAAAGCAACGGCAAAACAATCCATTGCCAACCCCACGGCAAGCAGGAGGATGGTCGGTGTGTCCATGAGTTAGTGTTTGTATTTGTAGCGCGAGACCGTTTTGCCTTTGGCTATGTTGGACAGTTTGTTCTTGACGAACTGACGGCGTATGGGCGAGATA
>CAMOHN010000099.1 GCA_946615455.1 uncultured Bacteroidales bacterium | reverse complement strand
GAGTCTGTTCTTCAGTAATTGCCAAGGTATGCACGGCGAAGCGGCTGCCATTTTTGCCGGTCCCTATACGGTGACGCACCACAAATCGACGCTGTTGATAGCGGGCATGTTCTCGTTTCTGAATGCCGGTTCGGGTTCCAACCAGTCCAATCACATGTACAAGCTCGGTCCCATTCACCAAGGTCTGGTGGAGCGCGGGTCAAAAACCACGTCGGACTCCTACCTGCTTTGGCCCAGCCGTATTGGTGCTTTCAGTCTGGTCATGGGACGGCACACGCACCACACCGACACCTCGGACTTGCCTTTCTCGTATTTGATTGAGAACAACTCTGAGAGTTACCTTGTCCCGGGAGCCAACCTGCGCACTGTGGGCACCATCCGCGATGCACAGAAATGGCCCAAACGCGACAACCGCAAAGACCCTAACCGGTTAGACATGATCAACTTCAACCTGCTCTCACCCTACACCATCCAAAAAATGGTCAAGGCGCGTAAGGTGCTGACCGAGTTGCAACAGATCAGCGGCGAGAACACCGAAGTCTATGGTTACAAGAACTGCAAGATACGCAATACTTCGCTCCGTCACGGCTTAGACTACTATAGTTTGGGCATAGCCAAGTTCCTTGGCAACTCGCTCATCTCCCGCTTGGAGAAGCAGTTACCCCAAGACCAGGCCGCCCCGTCCGTTGAGATGCTGCGCCGAGCATTGCAACCCGACTCGCCAACGGGTTTGGGCGAGTGGATCGACCTGTCCGGACTGATTGCCCCCAAGAGCGAGGTCATCCGTCTCTTGGACGACATTGAGGGGCATAGTCTGACACTGGACGACATCCGCTCCCGCTTGGAAAGCATGCACAACAACTACTATTCCTACGAATGGACCTGGGCACTGCACCTATTAGAGAAAGTATGGGGCTGCTCGGTCAACGAGGTAACCAAAGACATGTTGCGCACGACGGTTGAGCAATGGAAAGCCGCTGTCATCCGCTTAGACAAGTTGGTATATGAAGATGCTAAGAAGGAGTTTGACCTGAACAGTCAGACCGGCTTTGGTGCCGACGGCGATGCCACCCAACGCCAGCAGGACTTCGAGTCAGTCCGCGGACGCTTTGACAGCAATCCGTTTGTGACCGAAGTGCTGGCACACATAGAACGCAAAACACAATTGGGAGACCGCATACTACGAATGCTCAACTGACCATATTAGGTACAGGCAGTGCATTGCCCACCTTTCAAAACTCGCCTACGGGACAGGTTCTGGACTTGTGCGACAAGCGTTTTCTGATAGACTGCGGCGAGGGTGTACAGATAACCATGCGCCGTATGGGACTGCGCACAGCCCGCATGTACTGCGTGTTCATCAGTCATCTGCACGGCGACCACTGTTTCGGACTGATGGGACTGATTTCCACCCTTGACATGCTGGGACGCACACAACCGCTGCATATCTATGCGCACTCACAGTTGGAGAAATTGTTGCGCCCCATGCTGGATTTTCACCTGCCCGAGCCACGATATGAGATTGTGTTTCACAGCATCAATCCGCGTAAGCGGGAAGTCATCTTCTCTGACCGCACGGTGACGGTGGAGACCATTCCCCTGCGTCACAAAGTGCCCACCTGCGGGTTTCTGTTCTATGAGCACTACCGTCGCTACAACGAGCAGACACAGACGTTCTACTACGAGACCCGCAAGCGCTATGCCTACTGCTCGGACACCCAATACACCGAGTCTATTTTGGAACAGATTGAGGGTGTAGAGACTCTTTTCCACGAGTCCACCTATTTGGAACAAGACGCCTTCCGCTGCAAGACCACTATGCACTCAACCGCTCGTCAGGCTGGCACCATTGCCCTGAAAGCCAAGGCCGGACAACTCATCATTGGTCACTACTCGTCCCGCATTGACGACCACACCCTCTTCCTTGACGAAGCCCAGACAGTCTTCCCTGCTACGCGTATGGCTGTGGAAGGAGAAACCTATCCGCTATGAAAGAAAAGATTGACTATGTATGTTCGTCATGCGGTGCGCGTGTGCCGCAGCTGTTAGGCCGTTGTCCCGTATGTGGCGAGTGGGGCAGTATTGAGGAGAATATCACCCGTCCGACAGCCTCCAAGAGCCGCAGCCTTGGTGTGCACGACGCTCGCCAGCCGCAACTGCTGCAAGAGGTTGAGGTCCAGCACGACCAACGCTTGGACATGCACTCTGCCGAGCTGAACCGTGTTTTGGGCGGCGGACTGGTGCCGGGCAGTCTAGTGCTGTTGGGCGGTGAACCGGGAATAGGCAAGTCCACACTCGCCTTACAAGTGCTTATGCAGATGGGCGGGCAGACCACTCTCTATGCCAGCGGCGAGGAAAGCACCCGTCAGCTCAAACTGCGTGCCGAACGTCTTGCCGGCAATCCCGACCACCTGTATATCATGGCGGAAACCCAATTAGAGACTATTCTGGAACAGGCACGCCACCTGCAACCTGCTGTGGTGGTCATAGACTCCATTCAGACTATCTCAACCGAAGCAAGCGAGTCGGTTATAGGCTCACTGAGCCAAGTCAGAGACTGTGCCACACGCATCCTGCAATTCGCCAAAGAGACCAACATCCCCTTCTTCATTGTGGGGCACATCAACAAAGAGGGTTCGCTGGCGGGTCCCAAAGTGCTGGAACACATTGTGGATACAGTGTTGCAGTTCGAGGGCGACCAACATTATATGTACCGCATGCTTCGTGCGCAGAAGAACCGTTTTGGCAGCACCAGCGAACTGGGCATCTTTGAGATGCGCGAGGACGGACTGCGCGAAGTGAACAATCCCAGCGAGTTGTTGCTCAGCACCCACCGTGAGGGGTTGAGCGGCATAGCCATAGCCGGAGCCATTGAGGGTGTGCGTCCGCTGCTCATTGAGGTGCAGGCTCTGGTCTCGTCGGCAGCCTACGGTACACCGCAACGCTCGTCCACAGGTTTTGACGGCAGACGGCTGAACATGCTCTTGGCGGTCATGGAGAAGCGCGTTGGCTTCAAACTACTGCAAAAAGATGTGTTCCTCAACATAGCCGGCGGTCTGAAAGTGAACGACCCCGCCATTGACCTAAGCGTCATGGCGGCTGTGCTGTCCTCTAATATGGACATGGCTTTAGACAGCACCACCTGCTTTGCCGGCGAGGTGGGTCTGGCAGGCGAGATCCGTCCCGTCAACCGTCTGGACCAACGCATACAGGAAGCGCAGAAATTAGGATTCCGCCGTATGTTCATTCCCGCCGGACAACAATACAACGCCAAGGGACTGACCCTTGACGTTGTTGAGGTGAAGAAAGTGGCAGACGCTTTCCGTCTGCTCTTTCAGCCGTCTTGAATAGACGGACTTACTTCTTGAAATAGCGATTGTACAGCCCTTGGAAGCCTGCCCCGTGGCGGGCCTCATCTTTGGCCATCTCGTGCACGGTATCGTGGATGGCATCCAAGTCCTGTGCTTTGGCGCGCTTGGCAATCATCAGTTTCTCTTCGCAAGCACCGGCCTCTGCCAGCATGCGTTTCTCCAAGTTGGTTTTGGTGTCCCATACGCACTCGCCCAATAGTTCGGCGAACTTAGCGCAATGCTCAGCCTCTTCCCATGCATACTGACGGAAAGCAGCAGCAATCTCAGGATAGCCCTCACGGTCGGCTTGACGACCCATGGCAAGGTACATGCCAACCTCGGTTGCCTCACCCATGAAATGAGCGCGCAGACCGTTCATGATGACTTCGTCTTTCACGTCTTTGGCTACGCCTAACACGTGCTCGCAAGCCCATTGAATTTCTGCATTTTCGTCAGCCACTTTCCATGTTACGATTTGTTTGCACTGCGGGCAACGCTCGGGTGCCTCGGTCCCCTCGTGGACATAGCCACAGATGGGGCAAATAAATTTCTTTTTCATACTTGTTGTCGTTGTTTTAGAATGAATAAAAGTTCTTTGTTTGCGATTTTATACAGACGCCTTGTCGTCTGTATTTTGGGTTGTCTGTTCGTTTGGTTTATTACCAAGCGGCGTGGTGTGTTCCCCCTTGCCGCCATAGCGGATTTTGTTCCACTGGTCGCGTACGAAAGACGAGGTGTTGTTGATCAGTTGCATTCCCCACTCGTTGAGGGCATAGTCTTCCTCTTC
>CAMOHN010000098.1 GCA_946615455.1 uncultured Bacteroidales bacterium | reverse complement strand
CCAGGACCCCATCCTTAAAAGGGATGTGCTCTACCTGCTGAGCTACTGATTCCCGACCTTTCTTCCGAAAAGCGGGTGCAAAAGTACTACCTATTTTGATACTGACCAAATAAAAAATGCAAAAAAATACAACACTCACCTATTATAGGTTTTCACCGACCATTCCGGTTCGCCGTACTGCCCATGCTGTTCATGTAGGTAACTTACTCATTGGTAGCGATTACCCTATTCGAGTACAGACGATGGCGAATGTGGATACCAACGATATTTCGCAGGCGGTCAGTCAAACCCGACGCTGCGCTCAAGCAGGTGCTGAACTGTTTCGTTTCACCACGCAAGGTCTGCGCGAAGTGGAAAGCGTGTCCCTCATTCGCAAGCAACTGCGGCAAGAGGGTATCACCCTACCTTTGGTAGCCGATGTGCATTTTCGTTCCGATGTGGCAGACCAAGCCGCAGCCGTCGTAGAGAAGGTGCGTATCAACCCGGGCAACTACATTGACCCTGCCCGTAAGTTTGTTCACATCGACTACACCGACCAAGCATACCAACAAGAGCTTTCTCGCCTTCGCGACCGCTTCGTCCGGCTGCTCAACATCTGCCGCCGACATCATACCGCTCTCCGTTTGGGCGTTAACCACGGCAGCTTGAGCGACCGTATCATGTCTCGATACGGCAACACGGAAGCCGGCATGGTGGAAAGCCTCATGGAGTTTCTGCGTATTGCCAAAGCCGAGCAGTTTGGCGACATTGTGCTCAGCATCAAGGCCAGTGATACACGCCTTATGGTTAGTACCGTGCGCCTGCTGGTGAAACAGATGGATCAAGAGAACATGCATTTCCCGTTGCATTTAGGTGTGACCGAAGCGGGCGAAGGCGAGGACGGACGCATCAAGTCTGCAGTCGGCATAGGCGCTCTGCTGGCAGAGGGCATAGGCGACACCATCCGCGTGAGTCTGAGCGAAGAACCTGAGCAGGAACTGCCTGTGGCACGCGCACTGATTGACTATTTCTACAACCCTGAAAGCATTCGCTACCACGGAGTGACCGTCACCAAAGAACAAACCGACCACTCTGATCATCGCCTGCTTCTCACCTACTCGTCCTCCCAGACCGATTGGAACTTGTTTGTTCTCCAAGCCGCAGCCGAATGCGGCAGAATGTTGTGGGAGATGAGCGAAAAAGACATACAAGACTTTCATGTATGGTCTGTTGCTCTCCGTCTGCACAACCCTCACTTTACGGAGCGTCAAATGGAGTTGCTCTCATTAGATATCATGCAAGGTGCCGGACTGCTTCGCTATAAGACCGAGTTTGTGTCCTGCCCGGGTTGCGGACGGACGCTGTTTGACTTGCAGCAAACGGTTGCACAACTCAAAGAAGCCATCGCCCAACACCCTATTAGTGCGGCACAAAATCCGCCCAAGATTGCCGTGATGGGCTGCATCGTCAATGGACCGGGCGAGATGGCGGATGCCGACTACGGCTATGTCGGTGCCGGTCGAGACCGTGTGAGCCTCTATCGAGGCAAAGAGTGTGTGCTGATGAACATCCCCGCCACAGAAGCGGTCGGTCAATTGCTTCGTCTTATTGACCAAGACAGACATACGAAACAAGATAATGAATAATCAAACGAAATACACATAATCAACCAAATAAACATCATTATGCAAAAATCACCATTACAAATAGCGCGTCAGAGCTATCAGCCCAAGATGCCTATTGCCCTTGTGGGCAAAACCCGCCTTAAAGAAGGCGACAAGACTCAATCGGTGGCCGATCAGGAGGCTATTCGCCAATTGTTCCCCAATACCTACGGCATGCCGGTAATAACGGTAGAAAACAATGAATCGAAAATAGAAAGCACAGATGCTGCTCCGTTCAATGTAGGTGTCATTCTGTCGGGCGGACAAGCCCCCGGCGGACACAATGTCATCTGTGGACTGTTTGACGGGCTCAAACGCCTGAACCACGACAACAAGCTGTACGGTTTTTTGGGCGGTCCGAGCGGTTTGGTGGACGGAAAATACAAGGAACTGACCGCCGACATCATCGATGAGTACCGCAACACAGGCGGCTTTGACATCATCGGGTCGGGGCGTACCAAATTGGAAGAGATCGAGCAGTTTGACAAGGGGTTAGAGGTGTGCCGCCGTTTGGGCATTCGCGCCATAGTCATCATCGGCGGTGACGACAGCAATACCAATGCCTGCGTACTGGCCGAGTACTATCAACAGAAACAGTGCGGCATACAAGTAATCGGCTGCCCAAAGACCATCGACGGCGACCTGAAGAACCAGATGATTGAGACCTCGTTTGGTTTTGACACAGCCTGCAAGGTGTATAGCGAGCTGATTGGCAACATACAGCGCGATGCCAATTCCGCCAAGAAATACTGGCACTTCATTCGTCTGATGGGTCGTTCTGCCAGCCATATCGCTTTGGAATGTGCCTTACAGACCCACCCTAATGTGTGCATCATTTCAGAAGAGGTTGAGGCTCGTCAGATGTCACTGGTTGATATTGTTGAGCAGATTGCTCAGGCTGTTGCTACCCGTGCTGCCAAAGGGCTCAATTTCGGTACGGTATTGGTGCCCGAGGGACTGATTGAGTTCATTCCCGCCATGCGTATCTTGATTCAGGAGTTGAACGACCTGCTGGCAGACAATGGTCAATTCGATGCGACCCGTTTGACTCCCGCCTCGGCTGAATTGTATGCTTCGTTACCCGAAGCCATTGCCAAACAACTGACCATGGATCGTGACCCGCACGGCAATGTGCAAGTGAGTCTGATTGAAACCGAAAAACTGCTCATTGACATGGTATCCCGTCGTCTTCAAGAGATGAAGAAGGCCGGCATCTACACGGGCAAGTTTGCCACCCAACACCATTTCTTTGGCTACGAGGGTCGTTGCGCGGTACCGTCCAATTTCGATGCAGACTATTGCTACAGCCTTGGTCAGACTGCCGTGTGTCTGATTGCCGGCGGCAAGACGGGCTATATGGCAGTGGTGCGTAACCTGACCCGTCCGGCTGCTGAATGGCAGGCCGGTGGTGTGCCCATCACCATGATGATGAATATGGAGCGCCGCAACGGCAAACTCAAGCCCGTTATCCAAAAGGCACTGGTTGACCTGAACGGCAAGCCCTATCAGTATTTAGTAGCCCACCGTGACGAGTGGATCGTGTCCGAAGAAAGCTACCTCTACCCCGGACCCATTCAGTATTACGGTCCGAGCGAAGTTTGCGACCAGCCAACACATACCCTGCGTTTGGAGAAAGCCTGATGATTGGTCGGCGTATTACAATAACCAATATCGTTCTGTCGGTCTGTGCGTTGTGTTTCTGTCAACACACAGACCGACAGCTCACTATGGCATATCTGGACGAAGATATGCAAACTTGGAGATCTTATTTAGAAGCCACCGATTGGGAGAGTTCATCCCGAGCCGAACAAGAGCGTATTCTACTCTATGAATACGGTTATATTCCCTATTTGATGGACAATAAGGACACTGCGCAATGCCGCCGTTACTTCAGTCAATACAAGGCTCATATTGAAGCACTGTCTTCCCATCTTCCCCCTGCTGTTGATTGCGCCCATCGTAGTGCGGCTCATGCCTACGCCTACATGCTGGGCGATGGCGGACTGAAAGACGCGTTGCTGTCTATACGCTATGCTCGCCAAGCGATGCAAAACGACTCGCTCAATCCGTTGGCATTGCACTTGCGAGCCAGCGTCTATTTCTATGCTCCGCGCATAGCGGGTGGCAGTAAGCGCAAGGCACTGAACTATTATCAACAAGCCGAGCAACGGGCAGCAACCGACTCGGTTGTGCAAGGGCAATGGCTCTATCCGGCTGCACAACTGGGCGTCGCACAGTGTTACCATGCCCTGAAAGACGATACGAACGCGGTTCTACAATGCAGACGCATACAACAGCAACACCCCACATTCCGCTATGTGAACGAGGTCTTTTTACCCCGTTTAACCCGCTGAAAACGCTTTTTTTTGTCATTCTGACCTTTTCGTTTTGTAACTATGCGGATTTAGCCCTATTTTTGCGGGCTTTTTTTTGGAAGACGAATAATGCAATTGCGTCCATGGATTTTGATGATAGTCCTGTGTGGAACGGTTTTGACCGCCTCCGCTCAATCGTCA
>CAMOHN010000097.1 GCA_946615455.1 uncultured Bacteroidales bacterium | reverse complement strand
TGCACGCCTCGGTGGTCAAGCGTCAGGGCAAAGGCTATCTGTTCCTTGGCAAGTCGGGTACGGGCAAGTCCACCCACTCGCGGCAATGGTTAGCAGCGTTCAGCGATGCCACACTGCTCAACGACGACAACCCCGTACTGCGCGTCTATGAGCAAGACGGTAAGGTCAGTGCATGGGTCTATGGCTCGCCGTGGAGCGGCAAGACACCCTGTTACATCAACGACGGTGTGCCTGTGGGAGGGATTGTCAAACTCAACCAAGCACCCCACAACGAGGTTCACATCATGCGCCTGCCCGAAGCCTATGCCTATATCTTGTCCTCGTCCAGCGGCATGAAAATCATACCCGAGACAATGGACAAGATCTATACCACCATAGCGCGCTTGGTGGAGAACCAACCCGTCCACGCCATGGACTGCTTGCCCGATGCCGATGCTGCACGCGTATGCTGGCACGCAGTCAGTCAGTCTTAAAACATACAACCGACTATGCTTACACCCAAAAACTATGATGCCCCCACCCGACGCGTCAAGGAGAAAGAGATGATCTTCGGCCTTCACTCTGTCATCGAAGCCATCGAGGCGGGCAAGACCTTGGATAAGGTCCTGATTCGCCGCGACCTTGGTTCTGCGCTTGGCAAGCAGTTGCTCAATGCCTTGCAAAAAGTGTCAGCCGCCACAGCCGTTCAGCGTGTGCCGGTGGAGAAACTCAATCAATACACCGACAAGAACCACCAGGGTGTCATTGCCTTTCTCTCGCCCGTCGAGTTCTACCGCGTGGAGGATGTCATTCAGTCGGTCTATGATCGTGGTGAATCCCCACTCATCATGGTCTTAGACAATGTGACCGATGTGCGCAATCTGGGTGCTATAGCCCGCACTTGTGCTTGCGCCGGCGCCCACGCATTGGTCATCGGCACCCGCGGTTCGGCACCGGTGAACGGCGATGCCATCCGCACCTCGGCAGGCGCGCTGCATACACTGCCCGTGTGCAAAGTGGAGAACATGCAACAGGCACTGCAACTCATGCGCGACAGCGGACTGCAAGTGGTGGCAGCTACCGAGCATGCCGAACTTATATATACCCGCGCTGACATGACCCTGCCCACCGCCATACTGATGGGTAACGAGGAGAAAGGCATCTACGAGGGCAACCTCCGGCTGGCTTCACAACAGGTTCGTATCCCCATGTGCGGAGTCATAGAGAGCCTCAATGTATCCGTTGCAGCCGGTGTGATGCTCTATGAAGCGGTTCGCCAACGCGGCTGAAAGGAATGAACAACGGGTTTTGTTTCAAACAGTTTGCCATCCGTCACGACCAAAGCACCATGCGGGTCGGGACGGATGCCGTCTTACTCGGGGCATGGTGCCCGATACAGGCAAAGCGCATGCCGTTCCGTGTGTTGGATATAGGCACAGGCTCAGGCGTGATAGCCTTGATGATGGCACAGCGGCTGGCGGCTGAAAATGTCCGGTGCGACGATTGGCAGATTGATGCCGTGGATATTGACCCGCCTTCCGTCCGACAGGCTGCCGACAACTTTGCCGCCTCACCGTGGGCAGCGCACCTGCATGCTGTCTGTGGTCGTGCCCAAGACATGGAAGGAGCATATCAACTGCTGGTCTCCAATCCGCCCTTTTTCTCCACGGGTGTGGTCAATCCTGACCCGCGCCGTGCCAAGGCCAGGCAGTCGGACTTGTCGCTCTCTTTCAGTGACCTTGTCCTAACGGCTAACAGACTGCTAACTGACGACGGTGGCTTGGGCGTAATCGTTCCTGCTTGGGAAGAACAGCGGCTGATGAATTGTCTCAATGGGACTAAGTTGTGGTTGTCGGCTCGATGCGCTGTCAGAAGCAAAGACGAGGCTCCCCTTAGGCGTGTGATGCTCTGGTTAACACGCGCTAATGCTCCGGCACCGGCCTGCCGCCCCATAGAACAACTCGCCCTCATGAACCAACAGGGACAGCGAAGCCACGATTATGACCGACTTACACGAGACTTCTACCTATAACCGCAGAGGCGGACACCCCCTTCGGACTGAAAAGTGAAGTTGTCAAAAACGATATTTTTGACATTTTGTTATATTTCTATTCTTGTAGTCAGCCAAAACAACCTACTTTTGCGCAATTTTTCACAAGAGTTATATCTAAACGCTGACAAAAAGAATGAAATCCCAACATCTTTCCACATATTTTTTCCTATTGCCCTTGCTGCTCTTGCTGCCCTCTGTCGGTCTGTGGGGCACACCAAGTAACGGGAAAGGCATTTCCTATTATGGCGGTGTTCTGCCCTTCATCTATTCGTCGGACTATGCCAACACAACCATGCTCTACGACGAGACGCGCAACATCCTGACGCTGGACGGACACAAAATGACCGAGAACGCCAACGGCACCTACAACTATTCGCAAGTGGACACCTACCACTCAGCTCTCAATGTGTGGAATCTGCCCTTGGTGCAAACCGTTATCATCGATGACGCTTCACCCCTATGGTGGCGCACCGATGCCAGTGACAAAGTGCCGGAGTTCTTCATTGTCATCAAGGACGAGCAGGGCAACGAATTGTATAAATCCGCCTGTACAATGAACAGCGGATTACCGGTCACTTTCCATATCCTGCCTGAAACCAACATCATTGCCTGCGATGATATTTATTTGGAAGTGTGGGAATACAACCCGTCAGGTAGCACTTGCTGTCCGTACGCTATCCAACTGACGGCTTCGCAAAGCAAGACCTATACATGGTTGTCTGAACACATAACGGGCAAAGTGCTGATCTGCCCCAATCCCGCCATTGATGTGCACTGGGGTATGAGCACCACCTATGACTATTTCTATCAGACCTTTTCCCGTCGTGGTGTGGACGACAACAACAAGCGGTTAGTGGGCTTTGTCAATCCCCCCGCCTCGCTGCCTTCACTCAAGAATGCCAAGTTCCCCAACAACTCGTGCGCGGTCAGCGGCACAGGCTACTATTTCTTCGGCATGGGCGACCACAAGCAGTTCGGTCCGCTGGTTTGTTTGGATGTGGTAGCCCACGAATATGCACACGGCATCACCAACAGCAACACGGGGCACTCGCTGCCCACTTCGGGCGAAGGCGGTGCCATCAACGAGTCGTTCTCCGATATTTTTGCCTGCGCCGTCGAGCGTTTTGCCTATGGTGAGACCGACTGGGAGATGACCACCCAGGCCATTCTGGACGGCTCGTGCATGCGTTCACTCAAAGATCCGAAACGAACGGAAAAGAACCTGCACCCCTCGCCCAACACTTACAAGGGCGACTTGTGGGACTTTCAGAAACAGGATGTCCACATCAACTGCGGGGTGCAGAACTACTGGTTCTACCTCTTGTGCAACGGCGGCATGGGCACCGTGGACGACCACGGCATCGTGCCTTGGCGTGTGGAAGGTATCGGTTTTGACGCTGCTATCCGTATCGCCTACCGCACCTATATATACTATGTCAATGCCATGACCACCTATACTTCGCTGCGTGAGAATACGCTGCAAGCCGCGCGCGACCTCTACGGAGCCGACTCCAATGCCGAGCGCGCTGTTGCCAACGCATGGCATGCCGTCGGCATTGGCGGCAAACACCATATAGACTCGTTCACCATCCAACCCGGGCTGTATGTGGTGGTTGCCAACCGGCAGACCGAACGCGATAACCAATGGTATTATCTATCCGCCCACACCAAACAGATACACGGCGGCACCCGCTTGGAGGCTGTACCCACCGGAGTGAGAAACATACGCGATGTCAATACGTACAGCGTGTCACAAGACTGCGTGTGGCAACTGGACCACACATCCACCGGCTGGACCATGCGCTGCGGAGCACATTATCTCAGTTATGAAGCACCCGACAATGCTTTCATGTCCGACGAGGCCGTACGTTTTGCAATGGCTCGCAACGAGTATGTCGGCAACATAGCACCCGCCAGCAACATGAAAGCCTTGTTGGCACTGTCCACCCAATCCAGCGAAGACTATTTCTTCTTCACCATGCCATCGGCTATAGGTGGCTATACAAATGGTATGATTCAGCTGACTTTCCTGCCCTACAACGGAGCATTGGAAACTGTTCGTGACGGACTGCCCGAGGTGACCGAAACCACCCGACAGACACGCAAGGTGATGCACGACGGAGCGGTCTATATCCTCGTGCCGGACGGGAAACAAAACCGCTGCTACGACCTGCAGGGGCAGTTACATTTATAGCATTTACAAGGTAGCAGACATCGAAAAGGGTGTTGTAAAATTAGCATAAAAACTGCAAAAAAAGCATTTACATGCTTGCAGACTCCATAAATAACCGTACTTTTGCGGCGC
>CAMOHN010000096.1 GCA_946615455.1 uncultured Bacteroidales bacterium | reverse complement strand
TTCCATTCAGCGTCTGTGCATGCAAGGAGCCTAACAGACGGTTCAAATAGTCGGCTGCATTATAAATAGGCACTATGACGCTGACTGTTACCATGTGGGCAGTTATGGTTCTGTGCTTTTTCCCCACAATTCACGAATAAGCATAGACGGCCATTTCCAGTTCTGATAAGCGGCTTGCGCTATTCCGGGTGCCATAATCATGCCCCACAGCCCCCAATGAAACGGTCCCATGAAAATCCATAGCAACAAGATGGTAGCCGCTCCGCTGACCAACGATGGGATGAAGAACGGGATCTTGTTGTCTGCCATAATGAAACCGGCAGCCGATGCATGGTTCTCCTCCAAAAAATGGATGACAATCAGGGCTATAAGCATACTTGTCGGAACAAACATAGTCTGACTGCCAATCAGTTCTAACACCGGATTACCAAACAAAACGCAGACAAATCCACCGACCAAATAGACTGACACAATGCTGGCGACATTGATTAGGTAATAACGCCGCAGTTGGGCTATGTCGTTGGCAGCACGGAATTGTGCCAATTTAGGCAAGAAAGACTTATAGGGCACAGTAGCACAATGGCACAACACTTCCAGCACTTGCATGGTAATGCCATAGCATGCTACTTCTTCCAGACTCAAGAATGCCGAGCCGATAAGCATGGACGACTTGTTGACACCAAATGCGCCCACTTGGGTCAGTCCGATTTTGACAGCATTAGGATAGATGGCCTTCATAATCAGTTTTGGGTCTTGTGTCTGAGCCTCAGCCAAAGCCATCTCCATCTCTTGTGTAAAGAAGACGCGATAGGAAAGCAGACGGCGCACAACAATAGACAGCAGTTGAGCCGCCACGATGGCACTCAGGCCCAAACCGGCATAGATAAGTCCTATGGCAGTCAACAGATAGAGCACCTGTCCGACAATGGTGATTTGCTGACTACGAAGCACATAACCCTTTCCCAACAGAAGAGCATCATAGTATTGGGTATAAAGACTATAACAGTTGATGCTGATGAGCAGACACCAAGCCACAATGGCATCGGTTCGGTTGCCGGTATATTTGTTCAGGATGTAGAAGAAATAGGCGGTTCCGGCAGTGGCCAGCAAACCAAAGGCAGCAAGGGCAATCCACTGATAGAATCGCTTCATGGCAACGAGTCCGCCCTTGAGCAGGCCATAGTCCACCTCGGCATCCGTACGGTCTTTTTCTTCGTTAGAAAGAGTCTGAACTCCCTCCGGCAGCAAGGTCTTGACACCGCTGAAGATATAACTGAGATTACGGGCAAATGTAGGTCGGAAGCCAAAGTCCAAAATGGCGACCAACATGGTGATGACATTGAATATATTCCATATTCCCACTGCCTCAGACGACATTTTGCGCAAGATGAACGGCAACAAAATCACGCCCGCACCCATCAAGACGATGGTGGAGGCGTAAGACCATGCTACATCGCGTTTGCCGATATTTTCAATTCCCTTTGCCAAAGATGTGTAGTTTCTAAAATAGCGTTCCAATCTACACCGTTAGTCTCGGCGGAACAAGTCGCGAGTATATACTTTGTCAGCCACATCGTCCAAACATGTATCATATCGATTGGCAATGATGGCTTGTGACTGCTGTTTGAATGAGGCAAGGTCATTGACCACTGTACTGCCGAAAAAGGTGGTACCGTCTTGGAGAGTAGGCTCATAAATGATCACCTTTGCACCTTTGGCTTTTATGCGCTTCATGATGCCTTGTATGGACGACTGGCGGAAATTGTCGCTATTGCTTTTCATGGTCAGGCGGAACACGCCAATGGTGGTTTCTTTTTCCTGACTGGCATCATAGCGGTTCTCCTCGGTATAAGCGTAGTAGCCTGCTTTGGCTAAAACACGATCGGCTATAAAGTCCTTGCGGGTTCGATTGCTCTCTACAATGGCTCCAATGAGATTCTCCGGGACATCTTTATAGTTGGCAAGCAGTTGCTTGGTGTCTTTAGGCAGACAGTAGCCACCATAACCGAAACTGGGGTTGTTATAGTGCTGACCGATGCGTGGGTCAAGGCAAACGCCATTGATGATGTCCATGGTGTTAAGTCCTTTCATCTCGGCATAGGTGTCCAGTTCGTTGAAGTAACTAACCCGCAGAGCCAAATAAGTGTTGGCGAACAATTTGACCGCCTCTGCTTCGGTGAAGCCCATCAGCAGGGTAGGTATCTGCTGTTCAACAGCCGCCTGTTGCAACATGGCGGCAAACTGCCGTGCTGCAGCAGTCAGTCGCTCGTCACTAAGGTCGGTACCGACGATGATGCGTGATGGGAACAGATTGTCATACAAGGCTTTGCTTTCGCGAAGGAACTCCGGAGCGAAGAGAATGTTCCGGCTGCCGGTGGTATGGCGTATATGCTCGGAATATCCTACGGGAACGGTGGACTTGATAACCATCAAGGCATCGGGATTAACCCGAAGCACTTGCTCAATGACCGACTCCACAGCCTGTGTGTCAAAGTAGTTCTTCTGCGGGTCATAGTTGGTTGGTGCGGCAATGATGACCCAATCGGCTTCGGCATACGCCTTATCTCCGTCTAAAGTGGCAGTCAGGTCTAACTGAACGGGCAGCCCATTGTAGTCCTGACCGGCAAGATAACGTTCAATATAATCATCTTGAATGGTGGACTGACGGCGATTGATTCGGTTCACCCGTTCCTCTACAATATCAACAGCCACCACATGGTTGTGTTGCGCCAACAAGGTGGCAATTGAAAGACCTACATAGCCCGTTCCGGCAACCGCGACATTCATGTTTCGTTTTTTTTGGGGGGTTGGAAGTTCAGAAGTTTAGGTGTTTTATAAGCGCCCATCTACAAGCGATCTGTCAACGAAGTTCTTTACGTCGTAGATTACAGCGTTCTTCGCACGGTATCTGGCAAAATCGAATTGGCGGAACTCATCGTGTGCCACACAGGCTATGACGGCAGCATAGTCTTTGTCCGGATTGACTGTGGAAATCAGTTGTTTGCCATATTCGTGGCTGACCACTTGGGGGGATGCCCACGGGTCGTAAATATCGACTTGGCAACCGAACTCTTCCAGCTCGTCCACAATGTCCACAATCTTGGTGTTACGGCAGTCGGGGCAATTCTCCTTGAAAGTGATACCCAGCACCAAGATAGGTGCACCTTTGATTTTGTGGTCTTTCTGAATCATGAGTTTGAGCACTTTGTCGGCTATGAACTTAGCTATGCTGTTGTTTACTGCGCGACCGGAAAGAATGACCTGCGAGTCATACCCCAGGGCTTTGGCTTTGTGGGCAAGATAGTACGGATCGACCGATATGCAGTGACCACCTACCAATCCGGGACGGTATTTGAGAAAATTCCATTTGGTGCCGGCAGCTTCAATCACATCGTTGGTATCGATGCCCACACGGTCGCAAATGAGTGCCAGCTCGTTCATAAAGGATATATTCACATCACGCTGGCTGTTCTCGACGGCTTTTGCTGCCTCAGCCACCTTCATATTAGGGGCACGGTGCGTGCCATTTTCCAAGATAGAATTATAGAGGGCATCCACGATGTCGGCTACCTCTGGGGTTGAACCGCTGGTTATTTTTCGGATTTTGGTCAGCGTGTTGACCTTGTCGCCCGGGTTGATGCGCTCAGGGCTGTAACCGCAGAAGAAGTCACGATTGAAGACAAGACCGCTCTCACGCTCAAGTACAGGAACACAATCCTCCTCAGTACAGCCCGGATAGACGGTGCTCTCATAGATGACAATATCCCCCTGATTGAGCGTTTTGCCGATGGTGGCACTGGCTTTGAGCAAGGGGGTAAGGTCGGGATTATTGAATCGGTCAATGGGAGTCGGCACAGTGACAATATAGGTATTGACTTGCTTTAACTCTTCGGAGTTAGAGGTGAAGGTCAGTCCGATAGTGCCGGTCTGACGGAATAGGTCACGAGCCTGCTTCATGCCGACCAAGTCAGCCTCTTTGGTGTGGTCTTCACCACGCTCCAACTCGTCCACGCGGGCTTGGAAAACATCAAAGCCGATTACGCGATATTTCTTTCCATACTCAATAGCCAACGGCAACCCCACATATCCCAATCCCACAACGGCTATGGTTCGATTTGATAAATTTATTCGTTTCATTGGTTAGTTTTGGTTAGAGAAATAAGCGCGCAAAAGTAAAGAATGGAATAGGTATGTGCAAAACAAAGGTGCTATTTTTGTCAAAAAATATTGTATCGGCATAAAAACAACTTTTTTTTCGTTATTATTTTCTCCAAACAAGCGACAAGCGTAACTTTGCCCGCTCATAAGTCAATGCAAGATCTTAATGAATTTGATTTGATATGA
>CAMOHN010000095.1 GCA_946615455.1 uncultured Bacteroidales bacterium | reverse complement strand
AAAGTCACCCTCAGACTGTCCGACGGCACCTGTTTTCACGGAACCTCGTTCGGCTACGAACAACCCGTAGCCGGTGAGGTGGTCTTCAATACCGCCATGACCGGCTATCCCGAGAGCCTGACGGACCCATCTTATGCAGGGCAACTGATGGTTCTCACCTTTCCCCTTGTGGGCAACTACGGTGTGCCGGCAACCACCATCGGTGCCAACGGCATAGCCGACTTTATGGAGAGCGAACATATCCATGCCTCGGCACTCATTGTCAGCGACTACAGCGAGGTCTTCAGCCACTGGAATGCCAAGCTTAGTCTCGCTGCATGGCTCCAAAGGGAACACATACCCGCCATCACCGGCATTGACACCCGTGCCCTGACCAAGTGCCTGCGAGAGCACGGCGTGATGATGGGGCAGATACTCTTTGACGACGAGCCGGACAACATACCCTCTGCCACCTACGGCGGGGTCAACTATGTGGCGCGCGTCAGTTGTCATGACATCATCCGCTACAACGAGGGCACCGGCAAGCGCGTACTGCTGCTCGACTGCGGCGTGAAGCACAATATATTGCGCTGTCTCGTTGAACGCGGCGTGGAGATCATCCGCGTGCCGTGGGACTATGACTTCAACACGCTGGACTTTGACGGTCTGTTCCTCTCCAATGGTCCGGGCGACCCCAACACCTGCGACATAGCCGTGCAACATATCCGCGCCTTCTTGGAGCGCGAAAATATGGCGCGGACACCCCGTCCACTCATGGGCATTTGCATGGGTAACCAGTTGCTGGGCAAGGCCGTAGGAGCCGAGGTTTATAAGCTCAAATACGGTCACCGCAGCCACAACCAGCCCGTGCGCATGGTCGGAACCGACCGCTGCTTCATCACCTCGCAGAACCACGGCTATGCCGTCCGTACCGAACACATGCAAACCGGCTGGCAACCTTATTTTGTCAATATGAACGACAACTCTAACGAGGGCATACGCCACACCACCAAACCATGGTTCTCCGTTCAGTTCCACCCCGAAGCCTGCTCCGGACCGGTGGACACCGAGTTCCTGTTTGACGATTTCGTGAAGTTACTCTAAATTTGATGCTCAACCTTATTCAGCCAACTTATGAAAGACCAATCGATACACAAAGTGCTTGTACTGGGCTCGGGTGCCCTCAAGATAGGCGAAGCCGGCGAGTTTGACTATTCAGGCAGTCAGGCGCTTAAAGCCCTGCGCGAAGAGGGAGTCACAACCGTGCTCATCAATCCCAATATAGCTACCGTTCAGACCTCCGAAGGTGTGGCAGACAAGATATACTTCTTGCCCGTCAATCCCTATTTTGTAGAGCGTGTCATCGACAAGGAACGCCCCGACGGCATCCTGCTCTCGTTTGGCGGACAGACCGCACTGAACTGCGGTGTCGAACTCTATAAGAACGGTGTGCTCAACCGCTATGGAGTCAAGGTGCTGGGTACGCCCATCCGTGCCATCATGGACACCGAGGATCGCGAATTGTTTGTCGAACGCCTCAATGAGATTGATGTCAAGACCATCCGTAGCGAAGCCTGCTCAACCATTGAACAAGCCCGTGAGGCGGCTCAACATCTCGGCTATCCCGTCATCCTGCGTGCTGCCTATGCACTGGGCGGACTCGGCTCAGGATTCTGTGACAACGAGCAGGAACTCAATACCCTTGCCGAAAAAGCCTTTGCTTTCTCACCACAAGTACTGGTAGAGAAGTCCCTCAAAGGGTGGAAAGAAATCGAATACGAGGTGGTGCGTGACCGCTACGACAACTGCATCACCGTGTGCAACATGGAGAACTTCGACCCCCTTGGCATACACACGGGCGAGAGCATTGTCATTGCACCCTCGCAGACGCTCAGCAACGCCGAGTACCACAAACTGCGCGCCCTCGCCATACGCATCATACGCCATATAGGCATTGTGGGCGAGTGCAATGTGCAGTATGCTCTCGACCCCAACTCCGAAGACTATCGCGTCATCGAAGTCAATGCCCGTCTGTCCCGCTCGTCCGCCCTTGCCAGCAAAGCCACAGGATACCCCCTCGCTTTTGTGGCTGCCAAACTCGGTATGGGCTACGGCTTGTTCGAGTTGGACAACTCCGTCACCCGTACCACATCCGCTTTCTTCGAACCCGCACTGGACTATGTGGTGTGCAAACTGCCGCGTTGGGATCTGAACAAGTTCCGCAATGTGGACCGCGAACTGGGCTCGTCCATGAAGTCCGTGGGCGAAGTGATGGCTATCGGTCGCACCTTTGAAGAAGCCATTCAGAAAGGACTGCGCATGATTGGACAAGGCATGCACGGCTTTGCTGCCAACAAGGTGCTGCACATAGACAACATCGAACACTCGCTCTCGGCACCTACCGACAAGCGTATCTTTGTGGTGGCAGAGGCTCTCAAACAAGGCTACAGCATTGACCGTATTCATCAACTTACCATGATTGACCGCTGGTTCCTTGAGAAACTCAGCAACATCTGCAAGACGGAGGAGAGGTTGCATCACTTCACCATACAGACACTTGACCGTGACCTCCTCATGCTGGCTAAACGACAGGGTTTCAGTGACTTTCAGGTGGCTCGTGCCATCGGTATGATGGATCAGATGGACAGCGAAGAAGCCGTCAAACAGATGCGCGCTTTCCGCAAACGCATGGGCGTGCTGCCTGTGGTCAAACAGATTGACACACTCGCCGCTGAATACCCCGCCAAAACCAACTACCTGTATCTGACCTACGGCGGCACCGAGAACGACATCATGCCCGACAGCGGACACCGCTCCATCATCGTGCTCGGCTCGGGTGCCTATCGTATCGGCTCGTCGGTCGAGTTCGACTGGTGCGGCGTACAAGCCCTTCACACCATACGGCGGAATGGCTATCAGTCGGTCATGATTAACTACAACCCCGAGACTGTCTCTACCGACTACGACATGTGCGACCGCCTCTACTTTGACGAACTCACCTTTGAGCGCGTCATGGATATCATAGAGTTGGAGCAGCCTTATGGCACCATTGTCTCCACCGGCGGACAGATTCCCAATAATCTCGCCCTCAAACTGGACGAACAGCATGTGCGCTTGCTGGGCACCTCGGCACAGTCCATTGACAATGCCGAAGACCGCGACAAGTTCTCCGCCATGCTCGACCGCATCGGTGTGGATCAACCCAAGTGGCGCGCACTGACCAGCATGGAGGACATACATTCTTTCGTCGAACAGGTAGGCTTCCCCGTCTTGGTTCGTCCCTCCTATGTACTATCCGGTGCAGCCATGAATGTGTGCTCGTCCGAGGAAGAACTGACCCGCTTCCTGCAAGTGGCAGCCACCGTCAGTCAGAAGCACCCCGTGGTGGTCAGCAAGTTCATGACCAACACCAAGGAAGTGGAAATGGATGCCGTGGCACGCGACGGAGAAATCATCGCTTATGCCATCTCCGAGCATGTGGAGTATGCCGGTGTCCACTCGGGCGATGCCACCATCATGTTCCCCGCACAGAAACTCTATGTGGAGACCGTGCGCCGTATCAAGAAGATCTCCGGACAGATTGCCCGCGAACTGAATATATCCGGTCCGTTCAACATCCAGTTCCTTGCACGCGAGAACGAAATCAAGGTCATCGAGTGTAACCTGCGTGCCTCACGCTCGTTCCCGTTTGTGTCCAAGGTGCTCAAGATTAACCTCATTGACCTTGCTACCCGCATCATGCTCGGACTGCCCGTTGAGAAACCCCACAAGTCCCTCTTCGATTTTGAGTATGTCGGTGTCAAAGCCTCGCAGTTCTCTTTCAATCGTTTGCAGAACACCGACCCCGTCCTTGGTGTGGATATGGCATCTACGGGCGAGGTGGGCTGTCTGGGCGAAGATGCCAATCAGGCACTGCTGCAGGCCATGCTCTCCGTCGGTCAGCGCGTGCCGGAAAAGACCGTCCTGCTCTCCGCCGGTGACACCAAACACAAGACCATGTTGCTTGAACCTGCCCGCCTGCTGGCATCTAAGGGTTATACGCTCTATGCCACCAAAGGCACGGCGGCTTTCCTTAGCGAGTACCACATACCCAACACCTGCGTCACCTTAGACGAGACCTTGGACTTGCTTCATCACCATACCATCGAATTGGTCATCAGTATTCCCAAGGAAAACGACATGGGCAACGAGCATACCGGTTATCAGGTCAGACGCGCTGCCATCGACCTCAACATACCCGTCATCACCAATCCGCGATTGGCTGGAGCATTCATCTATGCCTTCTGCGCCGTACCGGTCAGCGAACTCGCCATACGCGCCTGGGACGAATACAAATAACAAAATAATACTACTATGAATACCGCCTTAACTCAAA
>CAMOHN010000094.1 GCA_946615455.1 uncultured Bacteroidales bacterium | reverse complement strand
ATTCTACGCAGGCTTGTGCGCGCTTCTGGCTAAGGGTGAGGTTACTAAGCGAGTCGCCAACCATATCGGTATGGGCACTCAGTTCAATGGTTATATTCGGATTGTCGTTCAGCAGTTTGACCAGTCCTTGCAGTTCGGTTGCCGACTGTTCGGTCAGTTCCCAACGCCCGAACTCATAGAACACATTGTTCATCTGTACGGGTCGGGAAACGGGTGAGAGCAGGAAGTCTTGTGTATAGGTACGGCTTTCCTTTGGTGATGCCGTCTGCAGTGTTTGTTTCTCGTTCAGATAGCCGCGCGAGGCTGCCAGCATGACATAACGCTGATTGGGTTGCAAACGCAGCCTATAGGTGCCATCGCGGCGGATTTGTACTTTCTGATTGGTGCCGTCCGTGCCAACCAACCGAATCAGTCCATCGGTAAGGGCTTCGCCGTTATTGTCGCGTACCGTACCTTCGACCAAGAGATGAATCTCGGGCAAAAAGAAACGATATATAAGGTCATTACGACTTTTTTGGTTGCGGTTGGACGAGAAGAATCCGTTTTGGCTTGTTCCTTCAAAAGTGATACCAAAGTCGTCTTGGTTACTATTGAAGGGCATGCCCATATTGGTTACCATATAGGTACTATCGGCTTGTCTGACAGCGCAGAACAAGTCCAGTCCGCCATAGCCCGGATGCCCTTTGGAGGCAAAATAGAGTGTCCCGTCACGACGGATGGTGGGGAACAGTTCGTCATCGGCCGTATTGATTTCCGGTCCGAGGTTGGTCACTTCGCCATAGGTTGTTCCCTCGCCCACAGCATAGTAAAGGTCTTTGCCGCCGTATCCGCCCGGGGCATCGCTGACAAAGTACAGCGTGTCGCCGTTGGTGCTGATGGCGGGGTGTCCCACTGAGATGCTACTATCGGCAAACAGTTTGACCTCTTGCGGCTCGCCCCATTCGCCGCCTGCGCGGTCGGAACGGAAGATGCGTGTGCCAAGGTCTTCACCGTTGACCGGTTGTGAGAAGGTGAAGAACAGCGTCTTGCCATCGGCTGTCAGGCTGCATGCGCCCAGTTCGGCTGTTCCTGCCTGCTGGGTCTGAGTTGAGTCGTTGGCTTGTTCATCGCTCTGTCCGGGTTCGGCATAGAGTCCTTCGGGCAGACTGATATCCACCCATTTGCCGTTGGCATCCTTGCGTGCGGTGAAAAGGTTGAAGGTGCGTTTGCCCGTGATGGGGCTGGGGCGTTTAGTGCCGGTCTTTTTCTTGCTTATCGGTCGGTTGCTGGTAAAGATGACCGCATCGGCATCGTCACCTATGAAAGCGGGTGAGAAATTGGACGAGGCTTTGCGGTTGAACTCGGTGGCGGGCAGCACTTTGTACTGCTGACCGGCTGGTTTCCATGTACCAATCTGCTCAACGGCATACTTGCCCGACTGTGCCACATACGAGTCGGGGTAGGCTTGCAGGTAGAGCGAATAGTTCTTTGAGGCATCTTGGTACTTGCCCTGATATTGTTGGCATTGCGCCAACCGTAAATAGACGATGGAGTCTTGATACTTGAGGCGGATAGCGTTCTTGTAGGCGGTTATGGCTGCCGAGCTGTTAAGCACACGATAACACTCGCCTTGGCGGAAGGCTACTTGTGCTTTTTGTGCTTTGTCTTTCTTGTTAGACAATTTGCCATAGCACTGCTTGTAGATTTTGGCAGCGTCGTAGTACTCACCTATGGCAAACTTGCGGTCAGCACGCTTGATGCGGGACTGTACACTACATGAAGTTATGCCACCCGCAAGGATGACATAACTCATGCAGTACAGCAATGTTTTAGTCCAGTTCATGAATAACCAATCCGCTACGCAGTTTGGGCTCGAACCAAGTCGTTTTGGGAGGCATGATATTGCCCGAGTCGGCAATATCGATGATTTGTTGCATGGTCACGGGATAGAGTGCCAGAGCCACTTTCATCTCGCCCGAATCGACACGGCGTTTGAGTTCGCCCAGACCGCGAATACCGCCCACGAAGTCAATGCGCTTGTCGCTACGCAGGTCTTTGATACCAAGAATCTTGTCCAGAATGAGGTTGGAGGAGATGGTTACGTCCAGCACACCGATGGGGTCTTGGTCGTTGTAGCGACCTTCTTTGGCGGTAAGGCTGTACCAGTTGCCGCCGAGGTAAAGCGAGAAGTTGTGCAGACGGGCAGGTTTGTAGATGTCAGCCCCTTTCTTCTCCACGATGAAGTCTTCTTCGAGGGCTTTGAGGAACTGCTCTTCGGTCAGTCCGTTCAGGTCGCGAACCACACGGTTGTAGTCAATGATATTGAGTTGGTTGTCGGGGAAGCAAACGGCAAGGAAGTAGTTGTACTCTTCGTCTCCGCGATGGTTGGGGTTTTGCTGTTTGCGCTCGTTGCCAACAAGGGCGGCAGCAGCACTACGGGGGTGTCCGTCGGCAATGTACATGGCAGGAATCTGTGCCACCAATTCGGTGATGCGCTTAATGTCCTTGTCATCGTCAATCACCCAGAACTTGTGACCGAAACCGTCAATCTGTGCCACAAAGTCATATTCGGGAGTGCGAGCTGTGTATTTGGCTATGATTTGGTCCAGTTCGTCCACATGCTTGTATGCAAAGAACACAGGCTCGATGTTGGCGTTGTTGACGCGCACATGTTTCATGCGGTCCTCCTCTTTGTCGCGACGGGTGAGTTCGTGCTTCTTGATTTTGCCTTCCATATAGTCCTCAAAGTTGGCTGCCACTACCAGACCGTATTGGGTGCGGTCGCCCATGGTCTGAGCGTAGATATAGTAGTACTCTTTGGGGTCTTTGACGAGCCAACCGTTTTTGCGGAACAGGTCAAAATGTTCGCGGGCTGACTGATAAACCTTGGGGTCATGTTCGTCCGTACCCGGCTCGAAGTTGATTTCGGGCTTGATGATGTGATACAGCGACTTTTCGTTACCCTCGGCTTCTTTGCGAGCCTCTTCAGAATTCAACACATCGTAAGGACGACTGTTCACTTGCAGTACATACTGCTTCGGCGGACGAATGCCGCGAAAAGGTTTGATTCTCATGGAAAAAAGAATTTATTGTTTGTTTTTGGTTGTTGCTTGGGGTGTATCGAAAGCCTCTTTGCCCATGGCGCAGGTGCCGTTGAACTGTGCATTGGGTTCGACAATGAGTATGCGTGTGCGCACATCGCCTTTCATGCGGCTGGTGGCACGCAGGGCAAGTGTTTGCTCAATGCGAACCTGTCCCTCGACGCTACCCATTATCTCGGCGTTTTGGCAGTCAATGGTGCCTTGCAGGTAGCCCTTCTCGCCGATAACCACCTTGCCACTGCATTTGAGGTCGCCCTCGACCGTGCCGTCAATGCGGATGTCCGAGTCAGCAATGATGGTTCCTATGATTTTGCTTCCGGCAGTTAGCGCGTTGTACAATGTGCCGGTTTGTGCGGATGTTGTTGCCATAGTGTGAATGATTTTATGTAAAGAGAAAAAGTGGTTGGAGAAAACCGCGCAAAAGTACTGCTTTCTTGGAAAAAGAAAAATAATGTCCGTTTTTTTTGCAAAATATGCAGGCCTTTTTGTTATAATATCCAAATCATGTACTTTCGCGGCGACAAAAAATAAGAATAGACCATGTTAAAAACCGTGTTATTGGTTATCGTGATGGTGGCAGCGGCATTGTTATTGCTCAGCGTCCGCGTCATACTAAAGAAGAACGGACGATTCTCTCACCAGCATATTTCGCAAAGTCGTGCTATGCGTGAGCGCGGCATCAGTTGTGCCAGTTCGCAGGACTGGTCCGATCGTCAGAAGGCTGAGCGCAAGTTGGATGTCAAGCAATTGTGACCATGCCCGAAGCGCTGTTGCACTATATATGGTTGAGTAAGTTGTTTCTTCGCTATCCGCAGAGGACGACAGACGGCAGGCGTGTAGAGGTCTTGTCTGTTGGGCAGCACAACCTGCATGCCGGGCCGGACTTTGTCAATGTGCGATTGCGTCTGTATGAGCACAACGATGAGCCTTCGCTGTTTGGCGATCAGTATATTGAGTTGGCGGGCAATATAGAAATTCATATAGAGAGCAGCGACTGGTATCGTCATCGTCATGACCAAGACCATGCCTATGACTCGGTCTTGTTGCATGTGGTTAGGCATGCCGACAAGCCGGTGTTCAATGCCTTGGGCAAGCCCGTCTTGCAGATGGAACTGAATTACCCAGAGCGGGAGGACTATTTGAGCCGGATGTTGATCTATGCTCAAGATATGGACTCGGCACTGCGCACCCACGCTTGTGCGCGGCAGTTGATGGCCGAACCGTTACTCTTGACCAAGGGTTGGCGCAAGACCTTGTTGGATAAACGCTTGCAGTGC
>CAMOHN010000093.1 GCA_946615455.1 uncultured Bacteroidales bacterium | reverse complement strand
GGTACCTTAGCTCAGGTGGTAGAGCAATGGACTGAAAATCCATGTGTCCTTGGTTCAACTCCAAGAGGTACCACACAGATTAAAGACCTGTCCGAAAGTCGGACGGGTCTTTTTTGTTTGCATGGGTGTGGGGTTTGCCGTATATTTGCCGCGATTTGTGCATATGAATATGGATATGACTATGAAAATAGCGCGTTTTTTGCTGGCCGTATGTGCCATTGTGTCGGCGGGTTGCAGTTCGACCCGCAGCATATTGTTCGAGCAGGCAGACAAAGAGGCGTATGCTGTGCCTATGCGTCCGCCTTTTGTATTGGCTCCCGATGATGAGGTGGAGATTGTGTTTGCCGGTGTTAATCCGGATGCCGTCATTCCGTTTCAGATCAACACCTATTCCGATGCTGCTATCCCCTCGTCCAAGTTTCGTGTGGATAGGGATGGAATGGTTACTCTGCCCGTGTTGGGTAAGCAGCAAGTGGGCGGCATGACCGAGAAAGAGACGGAGGCCATGTTGGTAGAGAAGGCTGCCAAGTACCTCAAAGAGCCTTTGGTGCAGGTGCGGATACGCAATGCCACTTTGACAGTGGTGGGTGAGGTGTATGAACCGCGGACCTTCACCATTGCGCGCCCCATCACATTGTTGGAAGCCCTCAGTTCGGCAGGCGATTTGATGCCATCTGCCAACCGTGAGAACATTCTTGTGCAGCGCATGGAGAACGGTCAGCTCAAACAATACCGCATCAACTTGCGCACCGACGAGTGGTTCAGCTCGCCGTGCTACTATCTGCAAAAAGGCGATGTGGTCTATGTCAGCCCGCGGCATGGTGCCAAAACCAAACTACACTAAATCATAGTTAAAACACTAATTATAAGATTCGTTAGCCATGTTAGATTGGAAACAATATATCCTTTGGTCTATCAGGTATTGGTATGTGTATGTCATCAGTCTGTGTCTGTGTACGGGGCTGGGATGTTTGTATTATTTTTCTCGCACACCTAAGTATGAGGTAGGTGCGTCGGTGATGTTACGCACGCCGTCTAATCGCACGGCACAAGATCAACTGATAGGCCTTATGGGAATAGCCACGGCCACCAATTCGGGCGACGAGATTGAGATGCTCTCCTCATCATCGCTCATGGAGCAGGTGATTGAGCAATTGCAGCTTCAAACACTCTACTTTGTGCGCGAAGACCTGCATTGGAACAATCTCTATCCGGAGCGTCCGTTTACCCTTGTTTTTCCGGAAAACTTGCCAAGCAATGTGGTGGTGACCATTCGTGCCCGGCAGGGGCGTTATATAGTGCATGTGAAGGATAGCAAGGACGAAGAATCTAAATTCGTGGTCAGCAATTTGCACGAACCCATCGAGACCCATATAGGGACTTTGCGTGTGCACTGCGCGGGAGAATTGCAAGAAGGTCGGTATCGTGTCAAATATATGTTACCCAACTGGGCAGTGGCATGGTTGCAGAAGTCGATTGATGTGTCCCGCAGTTCGCGTGAGTCGAACATCATCCACTTGAAAAGCACCACCGACAAGCCGCAGTTGATGCGTGCTGTGTTTGAGACGATGTTGCAGCTTTATGCCGGCAATTCGGTGTCGGACAAGAGCATGGTGGCGGCTGCTACCGAGCATTTCTTGCAGCAACGTATCGACCAGGTTGGCGGCAGTTTGGACAGCACGGAAATAGCCATTGAGACCTATAAGCGCGATTATGGTATAGCCAACTTGCAGACCACTACCGAGACCTATCGGTCGCTTATTGACCATTATGAACAGCGTATTGCATTTTTGGATGCCAATTTGGAAATAATGGACTATGTGAGCAAGACGCTGAATGACCCGAATGCTTCGTATGCTGTATTGCCGCGTGATTTTGGTGTGACCGACGGCACCTTGTCCCAACTGGTGGCAGCCTACAATGCACAGGTTATTGAGCGCGACCGATTGTTGCAGTCAGCCACCGAATCGAACCCGTCGGTGGAAATACTGACAGAGCAGATTCGTAATACGCGCAAGAACCTGATCCATGCTGTCGAACAGAGTCGTCAGACGGCCGTGCTGACCCGCAAGAACGAAGAGAGGCAGCGCGACTTGTATGCCAACCGATTGCAGAACATGCCCGAGGTGGAGAAACATTATCAAGAACTGCTACGCCTCAAGAGTGCGCAAGAGAAACAATATAACTACCTGGTGGAGAAGCACGAAGAAAATCAGCTCTTGTTGGCATCGGATGCTATACCCGCTCGCGTAATAGAAAAACCGATTGTCTATCCAGAGATGGTGTCCCCCAAGATTCCCAATGTGATATTGTTGGTTGTTTTGTTAGGCTTGTTGTTGCCTTTTGGCTGTTATTTGTTGGTGCAGGGATATAAGGAGATCAAGGGAACCGCTCAGTCACCTCAAACGGAGTCGGTGGCATGATATTGTGTGTAGCTGAAAAGCCGTCAGTAGGTCGATACATAGCCTCTGTTTTGGGTGCGGACAAACCCTGTAAAGGCTATATGGAGGGCAATGGCTATTGGGTGAGTTGGACCTTCGGACACCTGTGTGCTCTGTATGACCCGGACGAATACACCCCGCAATGGAAAGGGTGGAACATGTCGTCACTGCCTATGATTCCCGACCGTTTTGCCATCAAAGTGACCGACGACAAAGGTGTGCAAGAGCAGTTTGCCGTTCTTAAGAAACTTATATCCGAAGCTACGGAGGTCATCAACTGTGGTGATGCCGGACAGGAGGGGGAGCTGATTCAGCGGTGGGTCTATCAGAAGGCGGGTTGCAAGGTACCCGTCAAGCGCCTGTGGGTCAGTTCGCTGACCGAGGAAGCCATACGCGAAGGCTTTGCGGCACTCAAAGACCAGAGTGCCTACCAGCGGCTCTATGAGGCAGGGCTGATGCGTGCCATAGGTGACTGGCTGTTGGGCATGAATGCCACACGAGCCTATACCTTGCGCTACCGCTCGGCGCAAGACCAACGCGGGCAGGTGCTTTCCATTGGGCGTGTGCAGACACCTACGTTAGCACTCATAGTCAAGCGACAAAACGAGATAGAGCACTTCACTCCACGCACCTATTGGGAGCTGAAGACCACCTATCGCGACATACTCTTTTCTGCACAGTTACCCCACGAAGAAGACGATTATGCCATCACAGCCGAGCAGACCGGCCAACAACTGATAGACAGCATCCGTGAGCAGCCCTTGACCATCACATCGGTTGAAAAGAAAAAGGGCAAGGAGGCTCCGCCGCGTCTGTTTGACTTGACAAGCTTGCAGGTGGCGTGCAACAAGAAATACGGTTTTACCGCTGAACGCACCTTGCAACTCATCCAATCGCTCTATGAGAAGCGTGTGACCACCTATCCGCGTGTGGACACCACCTACCTGAGTGAAGACCTCTATACCAAGATTCCCGCTACGCTGCAAGGCATCAAAGACTATCTCCCGCAGACCACGCCACTGCTCTCCCTCAAAGCGGACGGTAAGAACACGGCGGGCAGTCTGCCCAAGTCGAAGAAAGTGTTCGACAACAAAAAGGTGACCGATCACCATGCCATCATTCCCACCGGACAACGTCCTAATAACATCGATGCCGACGAGCGCAAGGTTTTTGACATGGTAGCACTCCGATTCATAGCGGCTTTCTATCCTGACTGTGAGGTAAGCAATACCACCGTCATGGCTACCGTGCCGTGTGCCGAACCGGTGATGGTGCAAGGTGAGTCATTGCAGGCTATTCCGTTCAAAGTGACCGGGCGTGAGATTCTGTCGCCGGGATGGCGTGTCGTCTATGACAGGAACGAAGGACAAGACACAGCCGAGCAGACCGGTGACGAGAATGATGAATCGGCCGAGCGAAGCAAGACCTTGCCCGCTTTTCGCAAAGGCGAGCAAGGAGAGCATTTGCCTTCGTTGGTACAGAAAAACACTCAACCCCCCAAGTACTACACGGAAGCCACCTTGTTACGCGCCATGGAAACAGCCGGCAAGATGGTGGATGATGAGCAGTTGCGCGATGCCATGAAAGAGAACGGGATAGGTCGTCCGTCCACGCGTGCTGCCATCATTGAGAAGCTGTTTCAGCGCAAGTACATTGTGCGCGAGCGCAAATCTATTCGCGCTACCGAGACAGGCATACGCTTGGTCAAGACCATCTTGTCGCCCATTCTGACATCGGCCGAACTGACAGGGCTGTGGGAGAAGAAACTGCGTGAGATAGAGCGGGGTGACTACACCGCGCAGCAGTTCTTGGACGAGCTCAAGCAGATGACGCGTGATGTTGTCTATGAGGTCAAGACAGACAAGGCCGGCATGCAATGTCCCGTATGCAGGCGTGGGCAAGTCATTCGCGGCAGAACGCGCTACGGCTGTTCGCGTTGGCGGGAGGGCTGCACCTATGCAGAGCCGTTCAGCTAAAATGTCTTTCCCTGATTGATAAGGGCTTGAGCAGCCCTTATGCCGTCCAAAGCCGATGAGGTGAT
>CAMOHN010000092.1 GCA_946615455.1 uncultured Bacteroidales bacterium | reverse complement strand
GAGGTACTGGCCATGGCTTCGGCTCCGGCATGGGATCCCCACTGCTTGGTCGGACGGCAACGCTCTAAGAACTATTCACTTCTGCTCAACGACCCCAACAAACCGCTGATGAACCGTGCCGTGCAGGCGCAATACTCACCCGGCTCAACCTTCAAGCTGGTGCAGGCACTCATAGGACTGCAGATGGGTGCCATCACTCCCAATACCATGTACGGCTGCAACGGTCCGGGCTCGTCTCCCATACGCTGTACGCACCACCACGGCTCACCCGTATCATTAGAGGCGGCTATTGAACAGTCTTGCAACCCCTATTTCTGGCAAGAGTATCGCGATATACTTGAATTGCACGGCTATGGCTCGCACAATGCTTCGTTCCGCCGTACCTATGACTTGTGGCGTGACCATGTGGTCAGTTTCGGCTTTGCCGGACGCTTTGACACCGACATCCGCGACCAAGTCACAGGCAGCATACCCCGTGCCAAGACTTTCTCACGCATATATGGTGAGACAGGCTGGCGAGCCATTACCATCCGCTCACTCAGTATAGGACAAGGTGAGATACAGGTTACCCCGCTGCAACTGGCCAACGAGGCAGCCTGCATAGCCAACGGAGGTTATTATTTCACACCGCACTTGGTGCGCCCGTTGCCCACCATGCCAAGTGTGGAACGGCATCAGACCATGGTGGATGCCAGACATTTTGATGTGGTCAAGCGGGGCATGGCACGTGTGATGACCAATGGCACGGGGCGCTGGTATAACCTGCCCGACTTGCAGATGTGCGGCAAAACCGGCACCGTGCAGAACTCGCACGGAAAAGACCATGCCATCTTCATAGGCTTTGCGCCATTGGACGACCCCAAGATTGCCGTGGCTGTGGTGGTGGAGAATGCCGGATTCGGAGCTACATGGGCGTGCCCTGTCGCTTCCCTGATGATGGAGAAGTACTTGACCGACTCCATCTCCCGAAACGACTTGTTTGAGCGAATCAGTTCAGCGCAACTCATTTCCACTACCATTCAACGAGACGACCAATCAGCCAACCAACCAACCAATAACAAAGAATGGGAACATATTCGGTAAATACGCGCAACTCCATCTGGAAAGGGATTGATTGGTGGACCATCCTCCTTTTCCTTGCCATTTCGCTCATCGGATGGGTGAACATCTACGGCGCGTGCTATACCTTTGAGCAGACATCCATCTTTTCTTTTTCCAATCCTGCCGGCAAGCAGTTCGTGTGGATTATGACCGCCTTGGTCTTGGGCTTCGTCCTGCTCTTGGTGGACGAGAAAGTGTACGAGGTGTTCGGCTACTGGCTCTATGGTATCATTATCGTTGTGCTGTTGGCTACGCCATTTCTGGCACACGATGTCAAGGGCTCTTTGTCATGGATATCCTTGGGACCTGTTTCCCTGCAACCTGCCGAGTTTGCCAAGTGCTTTACCGCCATCGCCATTGCCAAGTATATGAGTCGCTATGGCTATCAGGTTCGCTCGTGGCGTGATTTGATAGTACCCTTCACGCTGATGGCTCTGCCCATGCTTATTGTCATGATATGGCAGCGAGAGACCGGCTCGGCTTTGGTCTTTGCGGCGTTTCTACTGGTTTTCTACACACAGGGAATGTCAGGAAAAGTGTTACGCTATGGTGTGATTGCCGTAGCCGTAGTGGTGCTCACACTCAAACTGCAACTCATTCCCGACCAGTGGATGGACAAGGTTCTGATGCCTCACCAACGGGCACGCATAGAAGTCGTGTTGGGAATCCGTGAAGACCCGATGGGCTACGGCTATAATGTGGCACAATCGCTCATTGCCATCGGCTCTGGACGCTTTGCGGGCAAGGGCTATCTGCAAGGCACGCAGACCAAACTCAGTTTTGTGCCCGAACAACATACCGACTTCATTTTCTGTACCGTGGGCGAAGAGTGGGGGTTCTTGGGTTGCCTGATTGTCATTGCCTTGTATGTGGCACTCATCCTGCGCATCATCGTGCTGGCACAGCGGCAACGCGATTCGTTCTCCCAAATCTATGCTTATAGTGTAGCCTGTATATTGTTGGTACACTTCACCATTAACATCGGCATGGTGTTGGGGCTGCTGCCCGTCATCGGCATTCCCTTGCCTTTCTTCAGTTATGGCGGTTCCTCATTCTGGGGATTTACCTTGTTGCTCTTTATTCTGCTTCGCCTTGACGGCTCGCGAATCAACAAGTTGTATTAGAATAGCAAGCACGAGTGCTGTTATGACCCGTGCAAACGGCATATAAGTTGCTGTGATATCCACTGATAGTGACCGGGTAATGTCAAGCAGAAAACCGCTCTGTGTCTCAAATGAATGTGCACATAAAATGGAGAGCGAGCATGTACCGCACCAAACCAGGAATCCATTGGTGAGGACAAATCGTTGTACAAGGATGTCAGCCTTAGTCAGAGCTTTACATAACAGATATATGAAATATGTACCGCCACATGCCCCAAGAATATCAATGGGAAACATGTATTGACAATAATGTAACTCAATGTGATCGTAATAGATACTTATAAACCAGCAAAGTACACAAATGAGTTTGCCATACCAAGGTATTTTCCGTGTCTTCAATACATCTCCTATTGAAAAGAAGATAATGGCAGTCAGTCCGTGAAAAAAATATAGATGATAACGATGCCAAAAACATGGTGTGGTATCTCTTACTCTTTGTTTTTGGTAAACATCTTCCGCGTCAGAATTTGCAGATAAACATAGACCTCACGTACCCAAAACAGTGCTACCAGAAACCATAACGAACCAACATGCACCGGTTGTGCAGATTGCTGAACGGATGCCCATAAGTAGGATAGGGCATAGGTGATGGCGAAAGGTAGCAATAAACGGCGAATATTCTTTTTGGTCGTTTTCCCGAAATCTGCAAACGAATGCACTTCTTTAGCCAGATATCCCGCAATAAGGAAAAAAAGAGGCATGTGAAACGAATATACCAATGCATGCTCCATAGGGAGTGGGTGCACCGTACAATGTTCTTGTCGCATCCGTGCTAATCCTGTTTAGCATAGGCTTTAACTATTCTGCCAACCAACGGGTGACGGACAATATCCTTGTCCGTGAAGCGGATGACCGAAACCCCCTTGACATCACCCAATCTGTCCACAGCGTCAGCCAGACCCGAACGTTGCGACTGAGGCAGGTCAATCTGCGTCAGGTCGCCCGTCACAATCATCTTGCCGTTTATACCCAGACGAGTGAGAAACATCTTGAGTTGCGGAACGGTGGTGTTCTGCGCCTCATCCAGAATAACCACTGCATCGGACAGCGTGCGCCCGCGCATGAAAGCCAATGGGGCAATTTGTATGACACCACGCTCCATATACTCGTTCAGTTTGGTGCCGGGAATCATGTCTTGCAAGGCATCGTAAAGCGGTTGCAGATAGGGGTCAATCTTGTCGCGCATGTCGCCGGGAAGGAAACCCAATTTCTCGCCAGCCTCAACTGCCGGACGAGAAAGAATTATTCTTCTGACTTCTTTGTTTTTCAGTGCCCTCACAGCCAAGGCAATGGCTGTATAGGTCTTGCCGCTGCCTGCCGGACCAATGGCAAAGAGTAGGTCGTTACTATCAAAGGCACGAAGCAGTTGCTGCTGGTGCTCGCTGCGAGCGGCTATCACCTTGCCGTGCACTCCATAGACCATCAAGTCCTTATCCGGCTGGCTCTCAGTTGCCTCACCATGCAATAACTGCAGCACCTGCTTATCTGTCAGATTGCCAGAACGCAAGCACAACTCCTCACACTGACGGACAGCCTGCTCAAAGGCTTGCACCTCACGCTCAGCACCCGTGGCTTTGATGTGATAGCCGCGCGCCACTATTCGTATGGACGGAAAGTGATTCTTCAAGCAAAGCAGATTCTGGTTGTTCACCCCATAGAAAACGGCAGTGTCCAACAGACCATTCAGTTCAATGAGTGTCTCCATAAGCGGGTAAATAGGGTATAAAGCGTATTTGTTTTTCTTCAACCATAGCGACCACCGTTTGTTCGCCGTTGTGCAGCACCAACCACGGTACATGCAGCATGCGGTTATAGACGGCAGCCTGATCTAAGGTCTTTTCTGTCAAAGGCACGGACGGAGCCTTGAACTCCAAGAGTACGATTGGATGGAGCTGCTCGTCATAGACAATCGCATCCGACCGCTGTCCCGAGGGCAGAGCCGCCTCGACGGCTATACGTGAGGCGGGATAATCGCACTCGCTCACTATGTACTGCAAATAGGTCTGTCTCACCCTTTCTTCGGGCGTGAGACGAACCCACTTGTGTCGCCATGGGCAAAACACATATTCGCGTTCTTGTATCAAACGGGTGCGGAGGGGCATAGGGCTTACCGATATTTGGCTTCGTCCGAGTCACCTAATAGCGACAGGTAACTGTTGAAGCGGGACTCGCTGATTTGTCCTTCTTGCAGAGCGTGCAGCACGGCGCAACCGGGTTCGCCCGTATGAAGGCAGTTGGCCTAGCGGCACTCTCGACC
>CAMOHN010000091.1 GCA_946615455.1 uncultured Bacteroidales bacterium | reverse complement strand
AAGCATGCTTTTTGGCACACCTCGTCACACTTGATGGCAGAGGCGTTGCAAGAGTTGTACCCGGGCATCCAGTTTGGTATCGGTCCTGCCATTGAAAACGGATTCTACTATGATGTCTATCCCGCAGAAGGTCAGGTCATCAAGGAGAGTGACTTCCCAAAGATTGAGCAGAAGATGATGGAGTTGCGTGCCAAGAAAGAACAACTGGTTCGTCGTCCGATAGCCAAAGCCGATGTATTGCGCGACTTTGAGGCCAAAGGTCAGACTTACAAATGCGAACTCATAAGCGAGTTGGAAGACGGTCATATCACCACCTACACGCAAGGCAACTTTACCGACCTATGTCGTGGTCCGCACTTGCTATCAACCGAGCCTATCAAGGCAGTCAAAGTACTTTCTTGTGCAGCCGCCTATTGGCGCTGTGACGAGAAACGCCCCATGATGACCCGTATCTATGCTGTTTCGTTCCCCAAGAAATCCATGCTTGACGAATACCTTGCCCTGTTGGAAGAAGCCAAGAAACGTGACCACCGTAAGATTGGCAAAGAATTGGACTTGTTCATGTTCTCCGAAATGGTAGGCAAGGGTCTGCCCATCTGGCTGCCCAAGGGAACGGCGCTTCGTCTGCGTTTGGAAGACTTTCTCAAGAAGATTCAGAAACGCTATGGTTACCAACAGGTGATTACACCTCACATAGGTAGTAAGAACCTCTATATCACCTCCGGTCACTGGGATCACTACGGCAAGGACTCGTTCCAACCTATCACCACACCGGAAGAGGGTGAGGTCTATCTGCTCAAACCCATGAACTGCCCGCACCACTGCGCCATATTCAAGAACAGCCCGCGTTCCTATCGTGACCTGCCTTTGCGCATCGCCGAATTTGGCACGGTCTATCGCTATGAGCAGTCGGGCGAGTTGCACGGACTGACCCGCGTACGCTCGTTCACGCAGGACGATGCACACATCTTCTGCCGTCAGGATCAGGTCAAGCAGGAGTTTATCCGCGTGATGGAGATCATCGAAATCATCTTCCGCTCGTTGGATTTCAAGAACTTTGAGGCTCAGATTTCGCTGCGTGACAAGAACAACATGGCCAAGTATGTCGGTTCGGACGAGGTGTGGGAGAAGGCCGAGCAAGCCATCATCGAAGCATGTCGTGAGAAGAACCTGCCCGCCAAGATTGAGTATGGTGAGGCCGCCTTTTATGGTCCGAAGTTGGACTTCATGGTCAAAGATGCCATCGGTCGTCGTTGGCAGTTGGGCACCATTCAGGTGGACTATAACCTGCCCGAGCGTTTTGAGTTGGAATACACCGGTGAGGACAACCTCAAACACCGTCCCGTCATGATCCACCGTGCGCCGTTTGGTTCGATGGAACGCTTTGTGGCAGTGCTCATTGAACATACAGCCGGCAAGTTCCCCTTGTGGCTCACACCAGAACAGGCCGTTGTTTTGCCCGTTTCCGAAAAGAGCAACGACTACGCATGGCAAGTGCAGAAGATGCTGGAGGAGCAGAATGTACGCGCCATTGTTGATGACCGCAACGAGAAAATAGGTCGCAAGATTCGTGACAACGAATTACGCCGTATCCCCTACATGCTGGTGGTTGGCGAAAAAGAAGCCGAAGAGGGTGTGGTTGCCGTGCGTCAGCAAGGTGCCGAAGATAAGGGCAAAATGACCGTTCAAGCCTTTGCCGACATGGTCAACCAAACCGTCGAAAAACAAATGAACGCTTACTAAGAAATAAACGATGCACCTTCTTGTTTACGCATTGCGTGCACAAGACACATCTTCAGTAATTTGCCTTTTTAGTTCGTCTAAAGAGGCAAATTGTTTTTCGTCCCGAAGGTGATGTAGCAGTTCCACGCGCAAGGTCTCGTCATAGAGGTCGCCGCTGAAATCCAGCAAGTGCACCTCGACAAAAGTGCGTTGCCCGTTGGCTTCCACCGTAGGATTGTTGCCAATGTTCATCACACCGGCATAATCATTTCCGTGCCACGAACAACGGACTATATAAACTCCGTTTTTGGGCAGTAGTTTACCCGTATCTGCCAGTGCAAGATTGGCCGTTGGGAAGCCAAGCCGATGTCCCAGCCCTTTGCCATGCACGACCTTGCCTGTCAGTGTATAAGGTCGCGAAAGCATCCTGTTGGCGGCATCTATTAGCCCTTGTTGCAATGCCTTGCGAATCAAGGACGAGGAAACTTCTATTTGGGGTGCAGGAGGGAGTTGTTCGACTGAGACACCGGCACGCTGACCTGCTGCTTGGTAGGAGGCAAAGTCTTTGAGCGAATCGCTACCGAACCGATGGTCGTAGCCCATGAGCAAGCATGTGACATGGTGTTCGTCTTTTAGATAACGCATAAAGGCTTCAGCCGTTAGCGTGTGAATGGCCTCAAAATCCAAGAGCAGTACCTTGTCCACGCCTGTGCTTTCCAAGAGGGCTTTGCGCTCTTCGATGGTAGTGATTAGACCGTCCATGGGACGATGGAGTAGGGTGCGCGGATGGCGTGAGAAAGTAACAACGAGGCTGTTCAGACCATGTTCCGAGGCATAACGCTGCAACTCGGAAAGCACATACAGGTGTCCCTGATGTACGCCGTCAAACATTCCTATGGTAGCAACCGATGATCGCATGGTTCGTGACAAAATATCGGTGCAAAGATACGGCTTTTGTACATATATCGTATCAAAAAAGGTGTACAAAAAATATGTGCTACTTGCATACATGAGCGAATGCCCCTATTTTTGCGGCAAAACAAAGGCGGTTATAGTCATGAAAAAACACGAGGAAGTGCTCAAGGATATTCGCGGCGGTCAGTGGTCGCCGGTGTATCTGCTCTGCGGAGAAGAGTCTTATTACATAGACTTGGTGTCTGATTATATCGAGCAGAACGCCTTGGACGCAGCCTCGCAGGCTATGGATCAGATAGTGGTGTATGGCAAGGATTTGCAAGGCGATGACATTGCTCCCGTCATTGGTCATGCACGCGGTTTTGCCATGATGGGCGGCAAGAAAGTGGTGATAGTCAAGGAAGCACAGACCATCAAAAAATGGGAGGCTCTTGCGCACTATATGGAGCACCAGCAGCCCACCACCATCTTGGTGATATGCTATAAGTTCGGCACACCGGACAAGCGACTGACTCTGTGGAAAGAATTCGAAAAGCACGGTGGTGTGTGGATGCAGTCGGACAAACTGCGTGACTATCAACTGCCCGCATGGGTCGAGAAGCATATTGCATCCGTGCTCAAAGACAAACAGTTATCCTACTCGGTGGATCGTATGGTCCCGCAGTTGTTGTCAGAGTACATCGGTTCGGACCTCAATGGGATTGCCAAGGCTGTGGACAAACTGATTTTGGGTATGCCTGATGGGCAAACCATGATTGACACGGCATTGGTGGAGCGCAACCTCGGCATCTCCAAGGACTACAATGTGTTTGAGTTGCAAAGTGCCATCATTGCGGGCGATGTGGTCAAGGCATACCGTATTGTTCAGCATTTTGCCCGCTCCAAGACGCATCCGATGATTAAGGAAATGGGAGTACTCTACAATTTCTTTGCCAACCTGATGATTTATCATTATCTGCCTGACAAGAGTGAACGGATTGCTGCCTCTAAACTTGGGGTGCCCCCATTCTTTGTCAAGGACTATGCCGCTGCTGCCAAACGCTATAAGCAAGGCAAGACATTCCGTATAATAGGCTATTTCCGTGATACGGACGCTCGTCTCAAAGGTATAGATAATCCCAATGTGGATGAAGAACAATTGTGGAAAGAGTTGATATACAAAATTATGCACTAATGGCATCAAAGCGAAAGAAAACACTGATTTGGAGTGTGGTTGGCGTATTGCTGACCGCCTTAATGATTTTCGGCTGGTGGGCAGTGGATATGTGGTATCGTCTGGAGATTTGCAACTATGAGAGTTATGACGGCGAAGGGCATGGCTATTATGTCTATCCAGGCATGGATGCTGACAGTCTGCTGCATGTCATGCAGGCTGATTATGAGGTCTTCTCATTGCGTGATTGGCGTTGGCACAAGAAACACTTGCTCTACACAATACCTAAACCAGGTTATTATCATTTTCCAGCCCGCATAGGTGACAAGCACCTTATCCGCCGTGTTCAGGCAGGTATAGAAACCCCCGTGCGTATCACATGGACCAATCAGGTTCGCACTCGTAACCATTTGGCAGGTGTGCTCGGCAAGCAGCTGCTGCTGGACTCCGCCACTATAGTGAGTTACCTTGACTCGACGGCCTATATGCAACAGTATGGTCTGAACCGAGAAACAGCAGTATGCATGTTCCTACCCAATACCTACGAGGTCTATTGGACTTGGGATGTCGCCACCTTGTTCGGACGCATGAAACGCGAATATGACCATTTCTGGAACGAAGAACGTCAGCGCAAGGCCGACCGTCTCAACCTGAGTCGCGAGCAAGTTGCCACCGTGGCAAGCATTGTGGAGAGTGAGACCACCCGTCGATCGGAATATCCGCAGATTGCAGGTCTCTATCTCAACCGTTATCGCCGAGGCATGCACCTGC
>CAMOHN010000090.1 GCA_946615455.1 uncultured Bacteroidales bacterium | reverse complement strand
CTTGATGGTGAAAGTCAGGTTCTCGTAACTGTAACTAAGGATGGTGGTCGATTTCACACCGGTTTGCAGCACCACATTGTCGTTTTCGTCAATCAGTTGTACAGCCACGCGACTGGTGTATTTGGTATCGCTGTAGTTGTTCACTCGTATGGAGGCTGTCAGTGATTGGCTACCGTAGGGTATGGTGTCTTTGCTCAACGAAGGATAGTTGCTGATCGATACACGCAGGTGATGGTAGTCACGGCTGACATGGGTGGCACGGTCGGGAACGACATTGACAATAGCCTCCTGACTATAAGAATAGTTGCCGTGTCCGGCACCGGTGCCTTTATTGATCGGAATGACGGCATCCAAGGCATAGTAACCATCGGAGTTGCCGTTCCAGCCGAAGTTGAAATAGAATCGGTCGTCGCTGTCATATCCGCAGCACACGAAACAGTGCCCAGAGTGCCCTTCACCGTCGTTGCCGGCATAGACAATAGGGCGACCTGCGCTGAGTTCGTGCTTCAAGAGGGCCGTCCACTCGTCTTCGGAGTCAAAGTCCTCGCGACGAACCTGCTCCAAGGTGTTCTTATAGCGGAAATAGTCGCGCAGAGCCGTATAGGTGGACGGAGCATCGTCGCCGTACATAGTGGTAAAGGCACCGCTGCCATTGACATCGTAGTGCATATTGATGGCAACACCGCAATGGTACATGAGCGTGGCAACGGCATTGATCTGCGCATCGGTGCTGCCTTTGTAGGTCAAACGAGTGGGCATGTTGGTCCAGTCGTAGGTGGTGCCAAAGTTGGCGGACAATGTGCCATATTCGGGGTGATCCTCAATGCTATAACTGTTGCTACCCACCCCTTTGACGGGCCATTCCCAGTACTTCATGACTTGCGCCATGGCTGTTGCCACACAACCCACCGGCACATTATAGTCAAAGACCGTGCCCGAGGATGCGGTGTATTTATCCAAGGGGGTGAACTTGTTGTAGGTGGGTTTGACATTGATATACTCTTGGTTCTGATCCCATTGCGTATGGATGAGCGGCGCCACCACCACCTGTGTGGCTTGCGCCTCGGCAGCAGCGAACCTGCGCCATGCCTCAGCGGTCTTCTCGTCGGGCTCTACTCCGTCTGCCACAGCCTGACGAATGGCATTCTCATAGCCTTTCAGCCATGCCTTGACTTGAGGCGGCATTTGGTCTTCTTTTCCCACAAACGAGCGGTCACCGTAAGCCAGCACAGGCCGTGCACAGTCGTCGGCAGCGACAATGACAAAACCGCCTGCCTCGGTCTCAAACACATAGTAAGCAGGCGTGTCCGCCGAACGCGAACCGGCTACCAAACGACGACGAGCCGCCTGATGAGGCTCTGTGTCCGAAACGACCTCTTGTAAAAATTGTTGAGCAACTTGTCGAGCATTCGACCAATTAACGGGCTTAGCCCACAGGGCAGATACTCCTAATAGACCTGCCACAAGAAGAGAAAATATTCGGGTTTTCATACGAGGCGCAAAAGTATTCCATTTTTGGCTGATACAAAAATAAATACAAAAAAAACGCAAAAAAATGACCCAACCATTTGGCAGGTTGAAAAGAAGGCAGTACTTTTGCGCCGCTTTTGACGAAAGGAAGCACTCGGGATGTGGCGCAGTCCGGTAGCGCAACGGTCTGGGGGACCGGAGGTCGCAAGTTCAAATCTTGTCATCCCGACATAGTGAAAAACGCATTGCTGACAAGGCAATGCGTTTTTTTTATCCTATTGGGTTGAACGACTACGAAAATAGGCGTATCTTTGCGCGCTAAAAACAAAAACGAATGGACTTGAATCGGATCATAGCCGAGCGCACGGGTATAGCTGTCGGTCAGGTGGCAGCAACTGTCCGTCTGTTGGACGACAAAGCCACCATCCCCTTCATTGCACGCTATCGCAAAGAGAAAACAGGCAGTCTGGACGAGGTGCAGATCACCCGCATCAGCGACCTTAACAACAGTCTTCGCGAACTGAGCGAGCGCAAGCAGACCATCTTGCGCACCATTGAGGGACAGGGCAAACTGACGCAGCCCCTGCGTAGTCGTATTAACGACACATGGGACGCCACCGAACTGGAAGATCTCTATCTGCCTTACAAGCCCCACCGTAAGACCCGTGCCGATGTCGCGCGCGAAAAAGGGCTGGAACCTCTCTCACAAGACCTTATCAAACAACAGAACGGCCGCCTCAATGCCACCGAGGAGGACTTGCAAGGTGCCCGCGACATCATTGCCGAAACCATCGCACAAGACGAACGCTCACGTCAAGCCATCCGACGCGAATTTGCCTATACTGCCTACTTGACCACCAAACCCGTCAGCGGCAAAGCCGATAGCCCGGAGGCACAAAACTACCGCGACTACTTCTCGCTGCACGAACCGTTGCAGCGCATTCCTTCCCACCGTCTGTTAGCCATTCGCCGCGCCGAGAAAGAAGGCTATATCCGCGTGGACATATCCCCCGACACCGACAAGTGCCTCGACAAGTTGGGACGGCTCCATCTAAAGGCCTCCAATGAGCGGTCGTACCAGGTGGAGCTGGCTATGGAGGACGGCTACAAACGCCTGCTCAAACCCGCCATCGAAACCGAGTACAGCCTCTCCTCCAAGCAGAAAGCCGACGAGCAAGCCATCCGCGTGTTTGCCGACAACCTGCGGCAACTCCTGCTGGACGCACCCTTGGGACAGAAGCGTGTGCTGGCACTGGATCCGGGTTTTCGGACCGGGTGCAAGATGGTGGTGCTAAATGAGCAGGGCGACCTCCTTTGCCACGATGTGATCCACCTGCGCATGCAAGACAGTGCCGACCGCCTGAGCCGCTATATCGACCGCTATGCCATCGAAGCCATCTCCATTGGCAACGGCACGGCGAGCCGGGAGTGCGAAGCGTTTGTTCGGCAGTGTTTAGACATGACCAAGCAGCAACCCGCTGTTTTTGTGGTCAGTGAGAACGGCGCTTCGGTCTATAGCGCGGGCGAGATTGCCCGCCGCGAGTTCCCCGACCAAGATGTGACCGTGCGCGGAGCCGTGTCCATAGGCAGACGGCTGATGGACCCGTTGGCGGAATTAGTCAAGATTGATCCTAAGTCCATCGGTGTGGGACAATATCAACACGATGTCGATCAGGTGCTGCTCCGTCAAGCCCTGCAGCAAACGGTCGAGTCGGTGGTCAACTATGTGGGGGTCGATGTCAATACAGCCAGCCCCTATCTGCTCACCTACATCTCCGGCTTGGGACCTGTTCTGGCTGACAACATCGTTCGCTACCGCAGCGAACATGGTGCATTTCGCTCACGGCAAGAACTGCTCCGCGTGCCCAAGATGGGTAGCAAGACCTTCGAACAGGCAGCAGGCTTCTTGCGGGTGACCGACTCTGCCAATCCCTTGGACAACTCGGCTGTTCACCCCGAACGCTACGCACTGGTCGAACAGATGGCTCGCGACAAGGGATGCAGCGTTCAGGAGTTGATGCACAACGCTGAACTACGACGGCAGATAGACCTGAACCGTTATGTGACCCAGGAAGTGGGCATGCCACCCCTTATGGACATCCTGCACGAACTGGAAAACCCCACCCGCGACCCGCGCGAGCCGCGCGAGGTGTTCCACTTCGACGAACATGTTCATACCATTGACGACCTGCGCATAGGCATGGTGCTGCCCGGCATTGTGACCAACATAGCCTCCTTCGGCGTGTTTGTGGATGTGGGTGTTCACAAGGGCGGACTGGTGCACATCTCGCAACTGGCAGACCGCCGTGTCCAAAACCCGAGCGAGGTGGTTCGACTGCACCAAGAGGTACAGGTGCGCGTGACCGACATTGACCTCGCAAGACAACGCATCCAATTGAGTATGAAGTTAGAACACTGATTTATTTTAGAGCATTGAGTTATGTATTCAGCCAACGACAAGATGTATCAACTGCTGCGCGACGAACAGACAGCCTTGCAAATAGCCAACCGCTTCGGGCTGCCCTTGGGCGTAGGCGAACATACCATTGACGATGTATGTAAGGCGCACCAGATTGACACCTATACCTTTTTAGCAGTGGTCAACTACGCCCTCTTCATGAACGGGCAGCGTATGACCGAACAGGTCTATCCTCCCATCGTGTGGGGCGATGACATCCATGTGCCCACCCTGATGCGCTACATCGAAAGCGCACACACCTATTTTCTTGATTTCAAGTTGCCGCGCATCCGCCGCCAACTGCTCAATGCCATCAGTCCCGTGCAAGACAAAGACGAACGGGTGCAAACACTCATTGTGCGCTTCTATGACGACTATGTGGAAGAGATTCGCACCCACATCGAGCACGAAACCGCCCATGCCGTCTATCTGCACCAAAGCGACGATGAGAACATGGCGCACAAGTTGCAGGAGCTGAAAGACCTGATTGTCAAGTACTATCCGCAGCGTGCCGACAGCCTGCTCTTCACCGTGCTGCACGAGATTGGTGAGGTCGAAGAAGAGATGACCCTCCACTGCGGCATCGAAGACCATCTGCTCACACCTGCCATGCAGCGCAACCAAAAGCATGTCCCGCTGCCTGCCGGTGCCAACACCGATGAGGAACTGAGCGAACGCGAACGCGATGTGCTCGTGCAGATAGTCAA
>CAMOHN010000089.1 GCA_946615455.1 uncultured Bacteroidales bacterium | reverse complement strand
AAAGCCCCCTATTTGCCAACTGCACTACCTCTTGTTGAGACCACACCGTCAGCTCACAAACGCCTTGAAGGCAATCGCGTGGTCATCTACATTGGTGACAAGAAAGTGAACATGAACGGGCAATCGGAAGAATAAGCAGACTTATGCTGGCTCTCATCACCGGTGCAACAGGTGGAATAGGACGCGAATATGCCTATCAATTAGCCCGTGACTACCATTGCGACCTACTGTTGGTCAGCAATGAGCATACGCCAACCATCGATTTGGCTCAAACCATGAGCGAACAATACGGTGTCCGTGCTCTACCTTATGTGGCGGACTTGAGCCAATCGGATGCAGCTGAACAGTTGTTTTCCTATACAGAGCAAGAGCAGTTGGTGGTAGATGTATTGGTCAACAATGCGGGCATTTTCATTTTCAATCCGCTGATTAACACATCGATGGCGCGCATTGAGACCATGCTCAACCTGCATGTGATGACCGTCACCAAGCTCTGTCGGCTCTATGGCGAACAAATGGCACGGCGCGGCATGGGGTACATACTGAACATGTCGTCCATGTCCGCATGGATGGCAATGCCGGGCATTCAGCTTTACAATGCCACCAAAGCCTTCTTGTACAATTTCTCCAAGTCGCTGTGGTATGAGCTTAAGCCGTATGGTGTGCATGTGTTGGCCATGGCTCCGGGGGCAGTGGACACTCCGCTGTTCGGGCTGTCACCGAGGCTTCGACAGTTAGCAGTCAGACTGACCGTTAGCATACCGCCCGAACGATTAGTGCGACGCGCGTTGAAGAAATTGTTCAAAGGGAAGAAAGCAGACACGCCGGGCTTGCTCAATTGGTTAGCTACTCCGCTACTCAAGCATCCGCCCGATTGGCTGTTGTTTGCCGTCTATCGCAGGATTGACAAGTACCAGCATTAGTGGAGAGGTGAAAGGTGAATGAAGGATTTATGTTAAAAGTTGAAAAACAAATACTATGAACAAACAAATTTTCTGTTGTCAGGGCACATCTTTGTGCCGGGTGGCACTTGCCATGTTGTGTGTAGTCATGTTAGGTGTAGGCACATCGTGCGAAAAAAACGGCGATGTAACAACATCCGGCAAACAAGTTGCAGGTATGCTCACGGGCGAGTTCAGCGTATCGCCCACAGTGAAAGTGCATTTCTCAAAGGGCAACTTGCAGTATAACCCTGCCACGGACAGTTGTCGCTTTGCCGAGAACCAGTGGGAAATATGCGGAATGGACAATGCCTTGATAACCGACATAAGCTTTGACGGATGGTTGGACTTGTTCGGTTGGGGCACAGGCGACAGTTTGACCCGTTATAGCATGATTGAGTCAGAGTATGTCGAGTTTACCAATTGGCTTACTCGTCCGCTGACCAATGGCGACAACACGGTCAATGACTGGCGTGCTTTGAGCGGCGAAGAATGGAGTTATCTGTTCATGAGCCGCGACAGCGCAGCCTATCGTTTCGGCCTGGGGCGTGTCAATGGAGTACACGGAGTCATATTGCTGCCCGACCAATGGACACTGCCCGAAGGACTGACGTTCAAGAGCGGACAGACTGCAGGTTTGGCTGCCGAATACAGCAAGTTATCGGACACCGATTATTACAACGACGGCACACTCTACAACCACTACGTGGACAACCTCTACACCATGAGCCAATGGTATAAGATGGAAGACAATGGTGCTGTCTTCCTGCCTGCTGCCGGCTATCGTTGGGAAGGAAATGTGTTCAATCCCAATATTTCCGGCTTATACTGGGGCACCACTCCCGACCAACACAATACCATTAACGGCATCAGCTATACGGCATCCAGCGTGAGCTTTGCCCACTATTTCATCTACCCTGCTGTGCAGAATCAACGCATCTACGGCTATGCCGTGCGCTTAGTGAGATAGTTTTTTTTAGGCATTTTAAGTTGCAACATACCGCAAAATCGCTGTATCTTTGCGGCGTAAAAAAGACGAATTGTTACATTCTATAAACAATAAAGAGTATGTATCAGGACTTTCAAAAACATTTGCAAGCCACCCTTCAACAGATTAAGGACGATGGTTTGTACAAGAACGAGCGCGTCATCATCACGCCCCAGTCATCGGCAATTCAAGTTCAGGGCGAGAACGGTCCGGTGGATGTAATCAATTTCTGCGCCAACAACTACCTTGGTCTGGCAGACAACAAAGAGCTGATTGAGGCTGCCAAGAAGCGCATGGACGAGCGCGGCTACGGTATGGCTTCGGTTCGTTTCATCTGCGGTACGCAAGACACCCACAAAATGTTGGAAAAAGCCATTTCGGACTTTTTCGGCACCGAGGACACCATTCTCTACGCAGCATGCTTTGATGCCAACGGCGGTCTGTTTGAGCCACTGCTCACAGCCGAAGATGCCATCATCTCCGATGCGCTGAACCACGCTTCTATTATTGACGGTGTGCGCCTGTGCAAAGCCGTTCGGTACCGCTATGCCAACGGCGACATGGAAGATCTTGAGAAACAACTTCAAGCCGCTCAAGCACAACGTTTCCGCATTATCGCTACCGACGGCGTGTTCTCTATGGACGGCAATGTATGCCCGTTGGACAAGATCTATGAACTGGCACAGAAATACAACGCCATGGTCATGGTGGACGAGAGTCACTCGGCAGGTGTAGTAGGCAAGACCGGTCATGGTGTGACCGAACAGTATAACCTCCGCGGCAAGATTGAGGTGCTGACCGGCACCCTTGGTAAAGCCTTCGGCGGTTCGGTAGGTGGCTTTACGACAGGTAAGAAAGAGATTATCGACCTGCTTCGTCAGCGCAGCCGTCCTTACTTGTTCTCTAACTCCATACCTCCTATGGTAGCCGCTGCTGCCTTGAAGACCTTTGAACTTCTGACCCGCGACAATAGCCTGCAAGACAAACTGCATGCCAACACCGACTACTTCGTTAAGAAGATGACTGCCGCCGGTTTTGACATCAAGCCCACCCAGTCGGCTATCTGCGCCGTCATGCTCTATGATGCCCGTCTCAGTCAGGAGTTTGCCGCTGCACTGCAACAAGAGGGTATCTATGTGACTGGCTTCTACTACCCCGTTGTTCCACAAGGTCAGGCGCGTATCCGCGTTCAACTGAGTGCCGCACACACACAGGCACAACTGGATCGCGGTGTCGAAGCCTTCGTCAAAGTGGGCAAACAACTGGGCGTGCTCAAATAACGAATCGTATATAGTGGACAATTGATAATGAATAAAGCATTTCTGCGTTTATTTCCGATTGTCTTACTGGTCATAGTATTGGCAGGTTGTCACCGACAGCCTGCCAATCTTGTTGTCCGGCAAGGCAACCGCTATGCCAACGGTTTTGCGCTGATTGACTCGGCGCAATACCGAATTGCCGTTGTCTATTCGCCCTGGGCAAAAGGGCAAGAGATGGCACGTTACTACTTGAGTCGCGACACAGCTGCCCGTCTTGCGGGAAAGCGGGTTATCCGTATCCCCTTGGAGCGTGTGACGGTCACTTCGTGCACCCATGTGGGTTTCTTAAACGCCTTGGGACAGATCGACCGATTGGCAGGCGTGTGCAACCCCGAGTTGGTCTATACCGACCTCACCGAGTCGCTCGGACAACGAGAGGGTACGCTTAATCTGGGCGATGCCATGGCTCCTGACATCGAGCGGGTGGTCTTTGCCCACCCAGACATGATGATGGTTTCCACCTATGCACAGGGCGATGCCACCTCGGCGCAATTGGAGAAAATGGGAATCCCCGTACTCTATATCAACGAGTGGATGGAACAACACCCACTGGCACGAGCCGAGTGGATCAGACTGATTGGTGTCTTTATGGACAAGGAAGCACAGGCGGACTCGCTGTTTGACATGGTTGTGAGCCGCTACGAAGCCTTGCGCGAACAGGCAGCCTCTTTTCCCGAGCCCCGTCCCGTCATCATGAGCGGTCAGGACTTTCGCGGGACATGGTATGTGCCGGCAGGCAACACCTACATGGGCACTCTTTTCCGCGATGCGGCGGCGCACTACCCGTATGAGGATCGCACTTTTGACGGCAGTATCCCGCTGACATTGGAACAAGCCATGGTGGACTTTGCCGACCAAGCGGATGTGTGGGTGGGCGTGAATGCCAAGACATTGAGCGAACTGGCAGAAATCAACCGACAGCATACCCATTTCAAGGCTTTCAAGAACGGTCGTGTCTATCGCTTCAAACACCGCACCACACCAACGGGCGGCAACGACTTCTGGGAGCGCGGTGTGACGCGTCCGGACGAGCTGTTGGCGGACTTGATGGGTCTGCTCTATCCCGACCGTTTCGAATGGACATTTGTCTATACAGAGCAATTGCCTGAAAAATAGAACAGTACGACTTTTGTTGCAAAAAAATACGTTTTTTGTTTGTTCAGAAAAAATGTTTGCTCTACTTTTGCACCCGCATTCGGAAGAATGAAAGGGGTACTAGCTCATCTGGTAGAGCGCAACAATGGCATTGTTGAGGTGAGGAGTTCGAGTCTCCTGTGCTCCACATAAAAAGTCGGGTACCCTGCAAAGGTATCCGACTTTTTGTAACGCATAAGCGTGTATCTTATTCGTTAGTATTTTGGGGTATTAGCTCATCTGGTAGAGCGTAACGTTCGCAATGTTAAGGTAAGGGGT
>CAMOHN010000088.1 GCA_946615455.1 uncultured Bacteroidales bacterium | reverse complement strand
TCGGCGTGGTCATCGGACGCGAGATGACGCACGGCTTTGACGACCAGGGCTGTCAGTTTGACAAGGATGGCAACCTCAAGAGCTGGTGGACCGAGGAAGACCGTACCCGCTTTGAGGCGCGTACCAAGGTGATGAAGGACTTCTTTGATGCCATTGAGGTGGCTCCGGGTGTGCATGCCAACGGAGGCTTTACGCTGGGCGAGAACATTGCCGACCATGGCGGTCTGCAGGTGGCATACCAGGCTCTTGCCACACGCATGAAACAGCAGGGCAAAGACCCCATGGCTGCCGATGGCGACACCTACACACCCGCTCAACGATTCTTCCTCGCCTATGCCAATGTGTGGGCAGCCAATATACGCCCCGAAGAGATCCTGCAACGCACCAAGAGCGACCCGCACTCGCTCGGTCGCTATCGCGTCAACGGTGCACTACCGCACATCGGCGCATGGTACGAGGCTTGGCATGTGACCCAAGAGAGTCCGCTTTATGTTAAACCCGAAGATCGCGTAAGCATCTGGTAAGCTGACGACCAAAACAATGAAGTACAGTCGAGAAATCAAAGTTGCTCTACTCGCCATTGTCTGCATTGCATTGCTCTATTTTGGCATGTACTTCCTGCGCGGAGTCAATATCTTCTCGCCCACCCATGCCTATATAGGTCAATACGAGCGTTTAGACGGGCTCACCGAACAGGCTCCGGTCTATATTCGCGGTTACAATGTGGGGCAGGTCGAGACCATCCGTTACGACTTCACCCGTCAGGACGCTTTTACCGTGCGCATTGCCATTGACAAGCACATCACTCTCCCGCAAGGGTCAGAGATGGTGCTGGTGGCAGACGGACTGCTGGGCGGCAAAGCCATCGAAGTGGTCATTCCTTTGGACGCTACGGACCAATTGATGAGTGACACATTGCCCACACGCGTGGAGAACGGACTCATAGAGAGCCTCGAACAGGGACTGCTGGCGCATGCCGACAGCGTGGTAGGGCGTATAGACAGCCTATTGGCACTGGTGCAAGGGCAGTTGGAGGGTGACCATATCAGCCGCACGCTGGCCAATGTGGACCATATATCGTCCCAGCTGACGGTCAGCGCCAATGACCTGAAGAATCTCACACACCAGCGTTTGCCCAAGGTGGTGGACAGCGTGGCGGTCACCATTGACCATGCCAATGCCGTCCTGGCTAATGTGCGCGAGGCAGACATTGCCGGCACCGTGCAACGGGTCGATTCAACCATCAGCATACTGCAATATGCTATCCAATCCGACCAGAGTACGCTGGGACTGTTACTGCATAGTCCTGCACTCTATAACCACCTCGATTCCACTGTGGTGAGTGCCGACAGCCTGCTGACCGATATCAAGGCCAACCCCAAACGGTATGTCCATTTTTCGGTCTTCGGTAAATAGAATGAGTCTAAATAATGCTACACGCACACTTTTCCGTGAAAAGCCCTGCAAAAAGGGCTTTTCCGTTTTTTTATTCCATGGTCGCACATGTGGAACAAAGCCGATAGGATAAGGTGAAAATCAAACAATTAGATGTTTATAAATGCTGTAATTGGCAGACGAATAATTGTTTAGCGTAATGTCTTAAAAATAAGCACCCTTTTTGCCGTCCCGTTGTTCGCTTTGGTCAGCGTTTTTGCAGCATTGACGAAATGGAGTACTTTTGCACCCGTTTTTGAGCAACAAAAAGTGTCTCCCGATATACAAATACAGTGGTCTAAATGCATCGACATTTTGCGTGACAACATGTCGTCATCGGCTTTCAATACATGGTTCGCCCCCTTGGAGGTGGTGGACTATGCCGATGAGGTATTGGTGCTGCGTGTCAAGAGCCAGTTTGTGGTTGAATACATTGAGGAGAACTACATCGATTTGCTTAGCCGTGCCATCTGGCGTGTGTTTGGCGAGAACACCCGTTTGGAGTATCGTGTGCTCATAGACTCCACCTCCGGTGCCGGAGCAACCTATCCTTCGACCACTGCCACTCGTTCACCCCTCAATGCAGGCGAACGCACGTTTGTGGATCGCAACTGGGACAGTCAACTCAACGAACAGTATTCGTTCAACTCTTTTATTCAGGGTGAGAGCAACCGTCTGGCACGCACAGCGGCACTGGCCATCGCCAAAGACCCGGGGCGCACATCGTTCAATCCGCTCTTCATCTACGGGGGCAGCGGAGTGGGGAAAACCCACTTGGCCAATGCTATAGGCAATGCCGTGGTGGCTGCCAACCCAACCAAGCGCGTGCTCTATGTGAGTGCCAACACCTTCAAACTGCAGTACCAACAGGCGGCGCAGCAGAACAAAATACCGGATTTCCTGCTCTTCTATCAACAAGTGGATGTCCTCATTGTGGACGATATCCAGTTCTTCTCGGGTTTGAAGGGTACGCAAGACACATTCTTCCATATTTTCAACCATCTGCACCAGTCGCGCAAGCAACTCATTCTCACCTCTGACCGCTCGCCTTTGCAGTTGCACGATGTTGAGGAGCGCCTGCTCACCCGTTTCAAATGGGGACTGCCGGCACAGATTGAGCGCCCCGACTATGCGCTCAGACGCAACATATTGCAGTACAAAATGCGGCAGGATGGCATGCAACTCTCGGACGAGATAGTGGACTATATATCGCAGAATGCGTGTGAGAATGTGCGTGACATAGAGGGAGTGCTGGCTTCGTTGATGGCCTATTCTACACTCATGGACCACGACATAGACCTTGCCCTGGCGCGGCAGGTGGTCGGACGATTGGTGGAGGTACAACCCAAGTCCATTCTCATGGAAGATATCATGGGTACAGTATGCGAATACACCAAGATCTCCGAGAAAGCCGTACAAGGCGAGTCGAGGCAGAAAGATGTGGTACGGGCACGGCAACTCATCATCTATTTGGGCAAACGCCTGACCGAGTATTCACTCAGTGAGATTGGTGCCACCGTTCACCGCTCACATGCCACGGTCATTCATGCGCTCAATACGCTCTCTGACCAAATGGAGTACGACAAAGTGCTCAAACGGGATGCTGAGAAACTGGAAAGTGAACTTAGAAAGTAGTCGCAGGGTCGCAGTCGAAAGACAGGCGACCTTATTTTTTCAAGATGATCCAGATGATAATGGGCGCTCCGAAGAGGGCACTCATGGTGGATATGGGCAGCGGATAGGTGCCCAGGCTGCACAGCATGTCACACACCAGCAACAGGTTGGCACCCACCAAGGCGGTGGCAGGCAATGTCAACCTATGTGCCGACGAACGCATCACACCGCGCGCTATATGTGGCACAGCAACACCAATAAAAGCAATCGGCCCGCAAAACACCGTAATTCCTCCTGCCAGCAGACCCGTGGACAAGACAATCAAAAAGCGTGTCCGCTCAATGGAGATTCCCAAGCCGCGACCATAATTCTCACCTAAGCGCAAGCCGTCTAACGACTTGACCAGTCCGATGGCTATCAGCATACCCGTGCAGACCACGGGTGCTAATAGACGCAACTCGCTCCAACCCACACTGCTCAGACTGCCGAAAGTCCATGTGATGAACAACTTGAGCGCGTCTGGATTGGCAAAGGTCTGCAACACATTGACCAGCGCACTTGCCACCGACCCGAGCATCATACCTACAATCAATAGGCTCACATTGTCTTTCACCCGTCGGGCTATGACCAAGACCAAGAGCAGCACCAGCATACTGCCGCTGATGGCTGCCAGTGCCATCAGTAGATTGCTTCCCATGACCGAACCGGCAATGTGTACGCCACCAATGGTCACCAATGCCACACCCAAACCCGCACCGCTGCTCACACCCAATATATAGGGACCGGCTAACGGATTGCGGAACAGCGTCTGCATCATCAGACCGCTGACAGACAGAGCCATACCTGCCAAGATGGCGGTCAGCATCTTGGGCAGACGAAGCGTGAGCAGAATGTGCTGTTCGATGTCGGACAAAGAACCAAAAGGATGAATCCAGCGGCTGCCGACACACACATCCAAACCTGCCAAACCAACCAGCAGCAGGCACAAGGCAACAAAAATGAGGGAAGGGCGTTTCATAATTCGCCGCAAAAGTAAGGCGAAAGTTGTACACAACCAAAATTGACCCTACTTTTGCAGGCTTCAAACAAAAACAACGAAACACAATAAATGCTATGAGTGTACATGTACAGAACAGCCGTGTGACAGTGACGCGTATCGGTCAGAAAGTGGCTGCGGGTGAACCGGTGACGATGCTTACCGCCTACGATTACACCTTAGCCCGCTTGGTTGACGAAGCGGGAACAGATATGATTCTGGTAGGTGATAGTGCCTCCAATGTGGTATGTGGCAATGCCTATACATTGCCCATCACGGTGGACGAGATGATTTTTTTGACGCGTGGTGTGGTGCGAGCAGCCGAGCACGCCATGGTGGTAGTGGACATGCCTTTTGGCAGTTATCAAGTCAGCGAGCAAGAGGCTGTCAGCAATGCTATCCGCATGCTCAAAGAGTCTGGCTGCGATGCCGTCAAACTGGAGGGCGGTGAAGAGATTTTGCCTGCCATTCGTCACATGATTCAAGCCGGCGTACCCGTTGTTGGGCATTTGGGATTAACTCCACAGTCGGTCAATCAGTTTGGAGGTTATGGACTGCGTGCCAAAGAGCAGAAAGAGGCGGAC
>CAMOHN010000087.1 GCA_946615455.1 uncultured Bacteroidales bacterium | reverse complement strand
GAGATGTGACCACCTTGTCTCCGTTTTTTTTGAGTTTCAAGTAGCAGAGTTTGCCCTTTTTGTTTTCGCGTATTTCCCATCCGTCAATAGTCATAGTAAAGTGGTTCCATTCGTCTCCCCGGAGGAAAATATGCAGTGTATCGCCATTGGGTTGCACCCGTGTAATGACCCCGTGATAGGCGGGTACGCGCTGGGGCTGTTGGGCTTGAAGCGTTGTCAAACACAGGGTCAGAATGGCGGACAGGACGATGAGGCGAAAAATATGTTTCATGCTTGAAAGTGTTTGGTGTGCGCTTGTTTGACTTTTTTATAGAGGTTGCTGGCAAACACAAAGTCTTCCAGTGCTTCGTTGCTGGTATGGAAGATGTCTTCGCGATTGCCTTGCCACTCTTTTTTACCGTTTTTGAGGAAGATAATGTTGTCACCAATCTCCATGATAGAGTTCATGTCGTGGCTATTGACCACGGTACAGATGCCGAGTTCTTGTGTCAGTTCGTGAATGAGTTGGTCAATGACAAGGCTGGTTCTTGGATCCAGTCCCGAGTTAGGTTCGTCGCAAAACAGGTACTTGGGTTCTAAGACGATAGCGCGGGCTATGGCGACGCGTTTTTGCTGACCGCCGCTGATTTCGCCCGGCATGAGTCGGAACACATGTTCGGGCAGATTGACCCGCTGCAGGCAGTATCGTGCCCGTGTTTCCATTTCGTCTTCCGTCATGTGAGAGAACATCTCCATAGGGAAGCGCACATTATCGATCACATTGAGGCTGTCAAACAGGGCACTGCCTTGAAAGAGCATACCCATCTCGCGCCGGAGGTTGCGTATGTCTTTCTCGTTCATGGCAATGAAACTGCGTTGGTCGTAGAGGATGTCGCCTTGGTCGGGGCGGTGCAAGCCGATAAGGCTTTTCATGAGCACCGTTTTTCCGCTGCCGGACTGACCGATGATCATATTGACTTTGCCATCGTACAACTCGGTGGAAATGTGGTCGAGTACGGTGTTGCCATCGAACTGCTTGACTATATCATTGACATGAATCATTTTCAAAAAAGGTTATGGTTTGGATTAGAGCAACAGTTTGGTTAGCAGCAGGTCGGCAAATAGTATGAGGATGCTGGAACGAACCACGGCGTTGGTGCTTGCTTTACCCACTTCGAGTGCTCCGCCGTAGGCAAAGTAGCCGTAGAAACTGCTTAGACTGGTGATGATGTATGCAAAGACAACGGCCTTGATGATGCCGTACCAAATGAAATAGGGATTGAAAGCATATTGTATGCCCACCAGATAGTCGGCTACGGTGATGACATCGGTGAAGGCACCTACGCCCCAACCGCCAACCAGTCCGACGGCGATGCTGATGATGACCAAGAGGGGCATCATGGTCACAAATGCCAAAATCTTTGGCAGGATGAGATAATTGGCGCTATTAACCCCCATAATCTCCAAAGCGTCAATCTGTTCTGTTATGCGCATTGTGCCTATTTCGCTGGCGATGTTACTGCCCACTTTGCCTGCCAGAATGAGGCAAAGTATGGTGCTGGAGAACTCAAGAAGCAGTGTCTCGCGGGTTAGCAGTCCGGTGGTGTAGGTGGGCAGCAGTGGGTTCTCGGTGTTGATTTTGGCTTGGATGGTCAGGATAGCCCCTATAAAGAGGGAGATGATGACCACAATGGGTAGCGATTGGAGTCCTTGTTTTTCCAATTCAAAGCTATATTGTCGCCAGAACATACGCTGTCGGTCGGGTAAGCGGAATACCTTGCCCATGAGCAGGAAGTAGGCTCCGATGCGTTCGATGATGGTGTGTGGCATGGTGTTTGTTTTTAGTCGTTGTTCAGGTAAGGGGTGGTGTCATGTATGCCTGCTTCACGCAATGCTTGCCTGCGTTCGCGGCAGGTGGCGCATTGTCCGCACTGTATGTCACCACCTTGGTAGCAGCTCCATGTTTGGCTGTAGTCAATGCCCAGTGCTTTGCCGTGTCGGGCTATGTCGGCTTTGCTGAGGTGTGTGTAAGGGGTGAACAAGCCCACGCCGTTATAGGTACCTGCATGCACGGCTGCGTCCATGGCAGTGACAAACTCCGGTCGGCAATCGGGATAGATGGCATGGTCGCCGGCGTGATTGGCAAGCATGATGTAACTCAACTGCTCGTTCTCAGCCATGCCGGCTGCAATGGCCAGCATGATGCCGTTGCGGAAGGGCACTACCGTGGAGTGCATGTTGTCTTCAGCATAGTCGCCCAGTGGTATGGCTTCGCTACCTTCCAACAGAGACGAATGAAACAAATCCTTAATGAAGGGCAACCTGACGATACGATGAGGTATGTTCAATTGCCGGCAGTGGAGCGCGGCAAGGGGGAGTTCTTTGTCATTATGGTTGCTGCCATAGTCAAAGGATAGAGCCATGGCGATTCGATCGTGGTACTCGTATAGCATGGTCACCGAGTCCATGCCGCCTGACAGAACAATAAGGCAATCTTTTTTCTGTACGCTCATAGACTAACGGTTGGTTTCTACTGATTGGGCTAAACGGGCTTGCAGACGGGTCTCGAGCAGGGTCTGATGAGTTTGGTCGGCACGATTGGCAAAGGGCTGAATGCTGATGCCGCCCCGAGGATTGAACAATCCGGTCACTTCTATATAGCGTGGGTGCATCAACTCCCAAAGGTCATTTAGGATGATGTTGATGCAATCTTCGTGGAAGTCACCATGGTTGCGGAACGAGAACAGATAGAGCTTGAGCGACTTAGACTCGACCATCTGTTCGGCGGGTATATAGGATATGACGATGTGTCCGAAGTCGGGCTGCCCTGTCTTTGGGCAGAGCGAGGTGAACTCGGGACAATCCAGTGTCACCACATATTCGTTCTCGGGGTGTTTATTGACAAAGGTTTCCAATAGGGAAGGGTCGTAGTTGGTAGCGTAGCGGGTGTGTTGGTTACCTAACAGGGTGATACCGTCTAATTCTTTTTCTGTTCGCATGGGTTTTCAGTTTTTTTTACAGGAGGAAAAACATAGCTCCTGAAGGGTTATTTTCTCGACAATGAGTCGGTTGTGTTCGACATGAAAGGTCAGTTCTTCGCCATTATAGACGATGTGGTATTTTCGGTCAGGGTTGTGTTGGTACTGTGGTCTCGGGTCTTGGCGAAGCAGTTCTTCCCATTCTTCATATTTAGCGGGGTTGTGGTGTGTGGTAGGTGGTAGCAAGTGCTGTTTGAGTCCTTCCACTGTTAGGGTAGGGAAATCCACCTCGTCCACAAAGCCGTTTTTTGTATCTGCTATGGCATCGGTGTATGCTATGTATGGTTTGATGTCATAGACGGGTGTTCCGTCCAAGAGGTCTGCGCCGCCTACTACCAGCACATCGCCATCGTGTGTATGCTCAATGCGCAGTAGTGGTACGGCGGTCAGTCCGATGGGATTGGGTCGAATGGGCGAGCGTGTAGCAAAGACGCCCACACGCCGGTTGCCTCCCAGACGGGGCGGGCGCACGGTGGGCGACCATTCTTTCCGCCGGTTGGCACTGAATCCCCACAACAGCCAAAGGTGGCTATATCCCTCTATGCCCCGCAGGGCTTCCGGCATGCGGTAGGCTTCACAAAAGACGATACGCGTCTCTATATGACTGCCGTCCACGCGTTGGCGAGGGATGCCAAACTTGTCGGAAAACCCGTTGCGGGCATAAGCGATAGGGATCAGTTGCATAGGGCTTACATGTCCCAGTGCTCAAGGGTCATGCATAGTTCGTCAAAGGTCTTAACCTTGGCTTTGGCTTGCACATCGTTGATCTGTTGGCGCACGGCCTCGTCATAGGTCTCGGCTTCCACGTCGCGAATCACACCTAAGGCGATGGGCAGTTCAGGTTCAAGGTCGGCGTTCTTGACATCGGTGTATTTCTCTTGTCCCATCAGGGCAAGCATGCGGTGCAAGGTCGGGTCTTGTGTGTGCGCGTCATGAGTCAGTACGCGCTCGTCATCGGCTGCAACAACAATCAGGCGAGGCATCAGACCTTGGCTGTAGTCCAGAGCCAAACCTTTGTCTTTGTTGGCACCGAAGATCATCTTCTCACCATGACGCAGCACAATCGAGCGGTCGGCACGGGTCTCACGGTCGGCTATCCAGTTATGCGTACCGTTGTTGAAGATGACGCAGTTAACCAAACATTCGATGACGGACGCACCTTTGTGCTCTTTGGCTTTGACCATACAATCCACCGTGGTAGGCATATCCACATCCAGTGTGCGGGCAAAGAAAGTGCCGCGTGCACCCATCACCAATTCGGCAGGGATGAACGGACGCTCCACCGTACCGAACGGACTGGACTTGCTCACAAAACCTTTGGGCGAAGTGGGCGAGTACTGACCTTTGGTCAAACCGTAGATACGGTTGTTGAACAAGCAGATATTCAGATCCACATTGCGGCGAATCTCGTGAATGAAGTGGTTACCGCCAATGGCCAGGCAGTCACCGTCGCCCGACATCTGCCATACGGTCAGTTCGGGATGAGAGGTCTTGACACCGGTTGCCACAGCACCGCCGCGACCGTGAATGGTGTTGAATCCGTAGGTGTTCAGGTAGTGAGGCATACGGCTCGAACAACCGATACCCGATATAACCACTGTTTCATGGGTGGGCACACCTATTTGCGCCATTGCTTTTTGCAAAGCCATACAGATAGCGTGGTCGCCGCAAC